>JAZNIS010000059.1:0-12167 GCA_045577635.1 Clostridia bacterium | reverse complement strand
TTAAAATTTATGAGAAAATTATTAGTTACAAAAATTGAAAAATTAAATATAAAACATATATACACAAGTAAAGTGGTTAAGCAAAATTACATTATTTCTTTTTGTTTAATTGCAGTTATATTTAGTGTGGGGTTGTTTTTTAACTCTGCAAAAAATACTGATATAATTAAAACATGTGTGCAAATTTATAATCCCATAAATCCTCTTTTTAACGATGATGGAAACATATTATTTGCAAATGCAAACAGCAGTTATTTAAACAATAACAGCTTAAAATTTATTACTCCAATAAAGTGTAGTAATATAAAAAATTGCAATAGTGAACTTTGGTTTGAAGTTGATAATAATATAATGATTGTTGCTCCTGAATCTGGAATAATTTCGGGTGTGGGAGTGTTACCAAATGGTGAAAAATTTATTGAAATTTCACACAATAAAAATATAAAAACTAGGTTAGAAAATGTTTATATTTTAGGTGTTGTAAATGGTCAAATGGTAAGCAAAGGAAAAGATATTGGTATAGCAAAATTAGGCGAAACTGTTAGATTTTTTATTACTGAAAACGATGTGAAACAACCAAATATTTCAATAAACAAAAACGAAATTGTATGGGAAAAATATCAGTAAAATTTCATCCTTTATTTGTTGTATTTTCTTTTGTATTAATTTATTTTGGTTGGTTTTTGCATTTTTTTATATATTTTGTAGTTTTGCTTTTGCATGAATATTCGCACTATTTAGTGGCAAAAAGATTAGGTTATGTGTTAACAGACATAAGTTTTATGCCATATGGTGCTGGTTTGGGTGGTAAAAATTATTCCATAAAAAATAGCCACGAAATATTAATTTCTTTGGCAGGTCCAATATGTAATATAATTTTAGTTGTAATTTCTGTTTGTTTGTGGTGGTGTTTTCCAACCACATATTATTACACTGAAATATTTGTAATTTCAAATTTGACTTTGGCTATTTTTAATTTGTTGCCAATTTTTCCACTTGATGGTGGTAGGGTTTTAGTTTGTTTATTATCTAATAAAATTAATAAAATAAAAGTGTATAAAATAATGAAAATTTTAGGATTTGTTTTTTCATTTATTTTTGCTGTTTTATTTTTAATTTCTGTTTTTTATGAAATAAATTTAACACTAATTTTTGTTTCAATTTTTTTGTTTATGTCGTGTTTTGGAAACGATGTAAATGTTTATTTTGACCGAACAAATATTCAAAGTTTAAAAAAGGAAATTAGTTCAGTTATGCAAGTTAAAAGTTATGTTATTAATTCAAACACACCGGTTTATAAATTGCTTAAATACATTAACTCAAACACATATTCTATTTTTTATTTAATTAACAATAATAAGGTTGTTAAAGTGTTAACCGAAACAGAAGTTATTAATTTGGTTTCGGGTTAATTTGTTGTTTAGTTGTTTATAGTTTTGTAAAATTTAATTTATGTGCTAAACTTAAACTAATTAAAACTAGGAGTTATGTGCAATGCCATATTTTATTACAAAGGATACAATTAATAAGGCAATAATTAATATTTTTACAAATGCTAAATTAGGTTATGATGAAATTAATTTAATTGGTGACGATTTAATTAATTTTAAATTTTCTGTTCCAAATAATTTAGATGTTTGTTTGAAAATTGAACAAGTTAAATTTAATGATTCTGATTTGTTTGAAGTTGGAGATATGCTTTATCAATTAAAAGATTACAAATTTTATTTAAGTTATTTGCTTCAAATATTTTTGGCTAGTAAGCATTACAATGATATTGCTAAATTTATGAGCAGAACTTTTGTAAACCATATTGGCGATAGCTTTTATACTAGTAAGGAATATAAATATGATTTTTCTGAAAGGTATTTTGATAGGTTTATTGAGGCTGTAAAATATTCTGAAATTGATAATTTTAAAATTATTCCATTTTTGTTTTATATTTATAAAAGTGGTAAAGATGAAGCTTGTAATAAATTTTTAAGACCAAGTAAGGAATTTTTAAAGGGTGTAATTTCTAACAACGAAGCAACATATTTAAACTATATTAACACTGAAGAAAATTATAAAATTGGTTACACAATTTATATTGACCTATTTGCAAACAAGGGTGCAGTTAGATTAATTGAAAATTTAGTTTCTGGTAATTATTTTAGTAAAGATGAATTATATGAAGTTTTTTTAGAAGACAAAACTGTTGGGCTTGAAGAATTAAAGAACTACATTATAAAACAATCGGGTGATAAGCAAAAAACAGCATTAGAATTTTATTTAACTTTTTCACAAGATATTAAAAACACTTTGCCAGAATTATATGAGCAAGTTAAAGATGAAGAATTAAAATTGGTGCTTAAAGATGAAATTGAATTAAGCAGAAATGTTAAGTTTGAAACCATTAAAGATTTTATTGATTTTGTTGATTTAGATTTAGATATTGAAGTTGAATTGGGTTTAAGCATTAAATATTTGGTTTATTTTAAAAATGGTGTAAAACTTTCTGATAAAGTTTTAACTTATATTTTTAACATATTTAAAAACATTTCATCTCCAATGGTGATTAAAAAATATTCTTATTTAAAAGAATTTTTCCCTGAAACCGAACTTAACACTTTGGGCAGAAACTTGTTTAATTCGCTAGAAAATAAAATTACATGGGATAACAAGTGGGTTGTTGCTTTAATTTGCACAATGTGTTCCGATTTTATTATTTCGGAATTAACCGATTTAGTTCCAACTTGTTTAGGTAATGCTGAACTTTCTAATTTTGTTTTGGGTTGTTTAGTGGAAACTAACACAATGAAAGTAATTAGTTTAATTAAACAACTTTACATGGAAAGCAACAATAAAAACATTTATTACAACTTTTTGGAAACTCTTGCAAAAAACAATGATATTTCGGCTCTTGATTATTTAGATGAAATGGTAAGTAATTATGGGTTAAGTGAAAATGCGACCAAAAAGATTGTTTGTAATGGTGATAATTTACTTTTTGAAATTGACGATAATTTAACAGTTAAGGTTAAAAATTTAACTACATTTACCTATGTTAACATTGGTAATCCAAGTTTTGTTGATACAGCTGATGCTTTAAAATATTTTAATGATTTAACAAATGAAATTAGACATCAAATTGATAAGTTTAAATCTGCTTACGAAACAAAACGAACATGGAAAGTTTCAACTTTTAATGCAAATATTTTATCAAATCCAATACTTGCTAAAATTGCTAAAAGTTTAGTGTGGGGTGCATATGATAATAAGGATAGTTTAATTAAACTTTATTCATCGGCACTTGATATTATTAATGAAGAAAATCATGATTTAAAAATTGCACTTGTTCATCCTTGCGAGTTAACCGACATTAGTTTACCAAAACAAAAATTTGAACCTTTTAAACAATTAAATAAACAAGTTTTTGTTGCAAATAATTACAATTATTCAAATCATTACACAAACGAATTTAATGGTGTTGCAATTAACGATATATCATTTAATGCAAAATTAAGAGCTTTGGGTTATAAAATGAGTGTTGGAAACGATGTTTATTACTATAAAGCAATTCCACATGAAAACATTTTAGTAAAAGTAGAGTTAACAAAATTAAACACAAAAAATGTTAGTGTTGTTGGAAACATTAAGTTTTACAATTTAAATTTGGTACAATTTGTTAATAATAAATATTTACTTGCAAATGTAACACCTGAAGAAGTTGGCACTGTTAACAAAAGAGTTTATTCTGATGTTTTAAATGATGTGTTTGAAGCTAGTTATTATTAAAATAAAAAGGAAATAGAGTAAATCTATTTCTTTTTTTATTCTTCTTTTTTAAAAGTGAAATTGCCACAAGTTGGGCAGGTTGTTAAATTAGATAGGGTGTCAATATCAAAATGAGCACCACAGGTTAAGCAAACATATTCGCTTATGTTTTGTTTTATATTGTTTTTTATAGTGTCCATAGCTAAAACTCCTTTTTTATTAGTTTTTTATAAAATTAAAATATTATTCTGGTTTATAATTTTATTTTGTTTTGGTATAATTACTTTAATTGGTTTACATATGAAAAAGTTATTTAATTTAAGGCCACTTGTTGTTGGCTTAATTAGTTTAATACTTTCAGTTTTAGTAACAGCAAATTATATGCTTAACAAAACAACTATTAACTTAATTTTGTTAATATTATTTTGTGTTTTTGTTAGTTTAAATGCTGTATTTTTAGTTTATTTAATTATTAAAAAGAACACTAACAATTTTAAATTTATATCAGTTTGTTTGGTCTTAATTTTAAGTGTTGTTAGTGCAATTGTTTCTATTATATATTTGCAACCAAACAAAGAAATTAATGGTAAATATAATTTAATTGCCGAAGTTGAATCAGTTAAAGTTTATGATAATTCTGTAAAATTAAATTTAAAAAATGTTAGTATAAATAACAATGCTGTTAAAGGTTATTGTGAATTGGTTGTGTTTAATTCTAACGAACAAAATTTATTTAATGTTGGTGATAAGGTTTCAACAATTGCATCGGTATCAACAATAAATAAAAATTATAGCAACTTAAATTATGTTGTTAACAAAATAAATTATAAAGCAACAACTGCATTTTATAATGTTGAAGTTTATGATTTTAATAACACAATAAAAAATACTATAACTTTAAAAATTAAAGAAAATTTATATAATAATTTAAACTATGAAACGGCACAAATTTCCTATTCGGTTATGTTTGGTGAAAAAGAAAATATGTCAAATATATTCTCTGTTTTTAATGCCGCGGGAATTGCTCATATTTTGGCTGTTTCGGGCCTGCATGTTGGATTTTTAGTTGCAATAATGGTTGCTTTTTTAAAGCTAGTAAAATGTAATAAGTGGGTGCTTACTGCAATAATGTTTTTGGTTTTAATGGTGTATGCTTATTTGTGTGGTTTTACTGCAAGTGTGGTAAGGGCAGCAATAATGAGTATGGTGTTATTAACATCTAATTTGTTTGGTAAAGAATATGATGTAATAAGCAGTTTAAGTTTGTCAGGAATTTTAATTTTGTTGTTTAACCCAATGTCAATTTATTCGGTTGGTTTTCAATTAAGTTTTGGTTGTGTTCTAGCAATTGTAACAATATCAAACCCAATAAAATTAGCATTAGAAAAAATAAAAACTCCAAAATTTTTAATTTTGCCTTTAAGTGTTTCACTTGCAGTTAATTTAGGTGTTTTAACAATTACTGCAAAGCATTTTAATCAAATAAGTTTTATTTCGGTGTTTTCTAATCTGCTAGTTTTACCATTGTTTGCTGTTTGTTTTGGTTTTTTATTTGTGATTAGTTTTTTAGGGTTAATTTTACCTTTTATAAATCATATTTTAATAATTCCTAATATAATTTTTCATTTTATTAAATTAATTGCAAACTTTTTTGCAGATATAAAATTTTTAACTTTTACAGTGTTTAATTTTAATTATTTGTATGTTATTTTATCTGTTTTAATTTTATATTTTATTGGTTTTGCATTAATTAATAAAAAGCTTAAAACAATTATTTCTTCTTTAACAATTATTGTTTTGGTTTTGGTAACAATCTTAACTAATTTACCAGCAAAATTTAATAGTAATTGTGGTTACACGGCAAATTTAAATAGTGGAAATTTCGTTTTTGTTGCAGAAGAAAATAACAATAAGGTTTTAATTTTGAATCAAACAAATTCTATAAATAATGTGGTTACAAAATTAAACGAATTAAATGTTAATAAAATAAACTATTTAGTTGTTAACAATTATTCAATAAAACAAAATGAACAAATATTAAAATTGATTGAAAAATATGGAATTGATTATTTATATTTAGAAGATGATTTTATTGATGTTGCATATCAAACTTTTAGTAAATCGGTTTTTGTTAAACGGTTTAGTAATGAGTGTTTTGTTGGAAATATTAAAGTTAAAACTTATTATTTTAATAATGATAATATTGCCATTAGTTTTGAAATTAACAACAATAAAGTTTTAATGTTAAATGATAATGTTACCAAAAAGGAAATTAATAATTTAAGTTATGAAGATAACAATTTTAACTATGTTATTTATAACGATGTTATGATTAATTTTAATGAAACAAATTTGCAGTTTGATAACGAAATTAAAATTAAAACATTTAGTTAACTTTACTTAAAAAATAAAATTGGTTATACTTTTAGTGTTATGAAATATATTGAATTAAAAAACAGTTTAAAATCTAATATTTTTAACAATTATTTGCTTTCTGGGGCAGATGAGTTTTTATTAAACAAAAGTGTTGAATTAATTTTTAATGCAGCAAAAATTAATATTGTTGAAATGAACTTTTTAAAGTTTATTGGCGAAAATATTGATTTTGAAGAGGTTGTTAAAGCATTAAACACAATGCCTATGTTTGATGATAAAAAAGTGGTTGTTGTTTATTTAAATGTGAAAACTGCCGTTTCAAATTTGCCAAAGTTGGCTGATTATTTAAAAAATCCAAACCCACAAAGTGTTTTAGTTGTTGTTGCAGGGGAAAGTTCCGAACTTAAACAACAAGTAAACAAATTTGAAGTGGTTGATTGTAATAGGTTAAGTGAAGATATTGTTGATAAATTTGTTTTAAACGAATTGAGGGCAACTAACACAAACATTACAAAAACAGCTTTAAAAACTTTAAATGAATATTGTGTTTACGATTTAAGTAAAATAGTTAAGGAAGTTAATAAACTAGTTAGTTTTGTTGCAGATAAAAAACTTATTGAAGAAAACGATGTTAAAGTTTTGGTTAATAAAACAGTAGAGTTTCAAATTTATGAACTTACTGAAAATCTAGCCAAAAAGCAAAAAGACAAAGTTTTTGAAATTTTAGAAGCTTTAAAATCTAAAAAAGATACATATAAAACAATTATTCCTTTAATATATTCACATTTTAGAAGGTTGTTTTATGTTGCAGTTTCTAATCTTTCTAAAAGTGAATTGGGTTCAATGCTAGGTGTTAAAGATTATGCTATTACAGTTGCATATAAGCAAAGTGGAATGTTTACAAAACTACAACTTAAAAACATTGTAAACATTATGGAAGAATTAGATTTTGAATTAAAAACTAGTGCAATTTCTAACGAATTAGCAGTAGATTATTTGGTTCTAAAAATATTAAATTCATAAACAATAATTCGCTGTTTAAAGCAAAATTTTAAAGGTTAAAAAGTATTAAAAAAAGAAATAATAAACAACTTTTATAAAATTTTTCTTGCTTTAATATAATTAATGTGATAAAATAATGCAGATTTCAAAAATATAACAATTTTTTAAGGAGAAAACAAGTGGCAAATATTAAATCAGCAAAGAAAAGAATTAAAGTTATTAATCGCCAAAAAGCAGAAAACAAATTAGTTAAAGCAACAATTTCAACATATACAAAAAAATTCCGTGCATTAGTTGCTGAAGGTAAATTAGTTGAAGCTGAGGCTAAACTTAAAGAAACTATTAGCTTGATTGATAGTGCTGAATCAAAAGGTGTTTTACATAAAAACAATGCTTCTAGAAAAGTTGCAAGACTTACTTATGCTTTAGATAAAGCTAAAGGTGTTGAAGTTAAAGAAGAAGCACCTAAAACAGTTGAAGTTAAAAAAGTAGAAAAGGTTGAAGAAGAAAAACCTGCTAAAAAAGCTACTACTAAAAAAACAACAACTAAAAAAGCAGAAGCAACAGAAGAAAAACCTGCTAAAAAAGCAACTAAATCAACTGCTAAAAAAGAAACTGAAGAAAAACCTGCTAAAAAAACAACTGCTAAAAAAGCAGCTGTAAAAAAAGCAGAATAATTTAGTAAATAAAAAACACCCAATCAGGGTGTTTTTTTGTTTTAAAAATAATATATTTCAATTAGCCATTGTAATTTCATAATAGTAACTAATATGTTGTTAAGTTTATTGTTTAATTTTAAAATTTGTTGTTTTATAAAATTTGATTTGTAGGTTTCTAAATATAGTTTTTCTAATTTATAATGTATGTTTTCGCTTTTTATAAGCAAATTAACATATTTTAAAATTAGTGGTTTTATGTTTGCATTTAATGTACAAGTGTTCATATATTCTTCCTCCTGTTTTTTATAGTATAAATGGCTAAAATGGCTGGTTTCAATAGTAAACATTTATTTTGTTTGTAATTAAAAATTTTTTCTACAAAATATTTTAAAATTAGTCAAAAACACTTAAAATACTATTTTCTTTTATTTATATATATTTGCAAATTAAACTAATAATTTTATTCCTTTTATTAAAAATATTTTAAAGGGGTTAATTTTATGACAGAACTTGTTTGTGAATTTGATGTGCAAAATGTTGAAAAGGGGAATTTAATAAAATTAAATTACGGAATAACGAAACAAAAGTTTTTTCAAAATGATGTAACACATGTTTTGTTTAATGCAAATTTTGATTTTAACTGCGAACATAAAAGCAAATATTTAATAAATGAATTATCTAAAGCTATTTTAAATTTTTTATCTGGTGCTAAAAAGGTTTTGGTTGTTGGGCTGGGCAATAGGGATATTTGTTCCGATAGTTTTGGTGTTAAAACTGCAAGTAAGGTAATTGCTACCAGAAATTTAGTTAAAACAAAAACAGAAGTAAGTGTTTTAACACCAAGTGTATTTGGTTTAACAGGCATTGAAAGTGCTGATTTAATAAAATCGGTTGTGGCAACAGTGAAACCAACAGTGGTTATAGTTATTGATAGTTTATGTGCAATTAATTATAAAAATTTAGCAAATCATTTTCAACTTTCTAACGGTGGTTTTGCTCCTGGTAGTGGGATTGGAAATAACAGAAAAATTATTAATAAAAATTTTATTGGAGCAAGGGTAATTACAGTTGGTGTTCCGTTAGTTGTTTATGCTAAAAGTTTTATTGAAACTGCTGTTAATAGTGTTATGCAAACTACTATGCATAGCACTAAAAAACATACTGATATAGCCATTTTTAACAAATTATTAAAATTTAATTTTGATGGTTTGGTTTTAACACCTAAAAACATAGAACAATGTGTTAATAAGTTATCCAACATTGTTTCGGGAGCAATTAATTTGGCATTAAACAACTATAATTTAGATGATCAGAACTATATTCTACAAAGATTGTGAAATTAATGTTTTTACAAAAAATTGTAATATATTACAAATTTATTTTTTTCACAAAAAACCACCTTTTGTTATTTGACTATTATGGATTTCTTTGTTAACATTTTTTTAGTTTAATAATATTGGTTGAGGTGTGGTTATGAAAATTAATTTAATTGCTGAAACTAGGGAAGTTGAAGATAAATCTTTAAAAATATTCTCTAAGAAATTAAAAGGAAAAGAAGCTTTTGAAGATATGTGTGGCAAATATGCAGGTGTTTGCTATATGAAAAACACCTATCTTGATTTAAGAAGCGAACCTCGTGAAAAAACATTGGCAAGGGTGAGTCAAACAAAGGATAATGGTCATCATAGTGTTTACGACCATGTTTTTGTTACCCTGGAATTAGAAGGGGTTAGTAAAGCTCTTGCGATAACACTTAACAACCAAGGGTGGTATAATACTAGCGAAAAATCAGGAAGATACACACAACTTCCTTTACCTGAAGATAAACAACAAATTTATGATAAATGGATTAATATTTTCATTGAAAAAATTGAAGACAAATATGCTAGCAAATATCCAAAAATTTTTACCAAAAACAAATGTTTAAAACTTGCACAAGAAAATGCAAGATACCTAAATTCGGTTTATGGCAGGGGTGTAATTATGGTGCACACTGTTTCATATCGTCAATTAAACTATATTCATGGATTTTTCAAATACGAAATTGAAAAAGAAGAACATTCAAGATTTTTTGAAAAATTATTACCAGAAATGGAAGAATTTTGTGCTGAACTTGAAAAATTACCATACTACGATAAAACTTTAAGTGATCATGGTAAAAAGATGGCTAGTTTTAAGGTTAGTGGTCTTACTTTAATTAACAACGGTGTTAAGGTTAAAGATTATTTTGGACCAACTGCTTATGCAACAAGTTATAAAGCAAGTATTGCAGAATTTGCACAGTCACACAGACATAGAACAATTGATTACACTATTGAAGATTTGCCTAAAAATCCTGAATATTACATACCACAAATTATTAGGGACGAACCAAAACTTGTTAAACAATGGCTTAATGATATGAAATTAAATGCTGAAGAAGTTCCTATTGGAACAATGGTTACTGTTAATGAAACAGGAACATTACAGCACTTCTTATTAAAACTATATGAAAGAAAATGTACTTGTGCACAACTTGAAATTAATAATATTTCAGATATGTTACTAAACAAATATTATAAAGAACTTAAAGAACAAAAAAGTCCTATGGCAAAAGAACTTGCTAAATATTTAAAAGGTAGCCGATGCACATTCCCTGGTTATGTTTGCACACAACCTTGTGGTTTTCCAGAAGGAATTAAGGGAACTAGATTAATTTAACAAAGCAAAAAACACGACTTTATATCGTGTTTTTTTATTGTTTGCACAGTTGTTGTTTATAATTGTTTATAATATTTTAAATTTGCCTATTGAAATTTGAATTTTTATAATATATAATAACGGTGGAAATTATATAAATATTAAAATAATATTGCAATTTTGTGGTTTTATTTTATTAAAAATGGTGGAAATATGGGAAAAACATTAGTTGAAAGAATGCTTACTAAACAAATTTTAACAAAAGAATTTGATGCAGAAGAATATATTAAACAATATACTGTTATGGGTAATGTAAGATACACTGCTTATTTTAAAACAAGACCAATAGGTTTAACTTATTATCCTATTAAGTGTAGTAATGAAATAATGAAACTTTCTAGGGAAGCTGCAAAAACAGTTGTTGTTTTGGTTGCAACAGGTAATGAACGACTTGGTTTTGTTAGAGCATTTGTTTGTTCTGGTGATAGAAAAACCTATAAAATTGCAAATCAATCGTTTTATCATATAGATAAAGATACTAATACTTTGGTGGTTGATGGTGTGCAAACAACAAAAGGTTATAGGAGATTAGGTGTTGGTAGTGCAACATTAAATTTTATTAAAGATATTGCAATTGAATCTAATTGCTCAACTGTTGAGTTAGATAGTGTTAAAACCGCAATTGGTTTTTATTCCAAACTTGGTTTTACGACATCTGTTAAACAAACTTGTGGAAGTGGGGCATTACACACAATGAAATGGAATGTTGAAGGTGGCTATAACACAACTAAATTTTCTGTTAACGAACTTAATTTAATGATGCAAAGGGGCAGAGAAGTTGAAAGTAAATTAAAATAAAACTAGGGTTATACCTAGTTTTTTTATTTTTATTAGAAAATCTACTAAAAGTAGATATTGAACTGCTTGTTTTTTTATGTTTATATTAATATAATAAGGTTGTTAAAGGTGGTAAAAATTATGAGAGATTATGATTTTGGTAATTTTATTTACAATTTAAGAAAGGAAAAGGGATTTTCGCAAAATGAACTTGGTTCTGTTTTAGGTGTAACAAATAAAGCTGTTTCAAAATGGGAAACAGGGGAATCTAAACCTGCATTAAAACAACTTTCAAAGTTGAGTGAAATTTTTAATGTTCCTATTAACGAGTTTATTAATTTTACAACTTCTAGAAATAAAAACATTACTAAAATTGTTATAACAGGTGGTCCTTGTGCTGGTAAATCTACTGCTTTAAGTTGGATTCAGGAAGAGTTTACTAAAAGAGGATATAATGTTATTTTTGTTCCAGAAGCTGCAACCGAAGTTATTTTAGCAGGTGTTAATCGCAACAATTTAAAATCGGTTTTAGATTTTCAAATGATTTTATTAAAAAATCAAATTGAAAAAGAAAGGTTATTTGAACAAGCAGCATTAAAATTTAAAAATAATAACAAAGTTTTAATTGTGTGTGATAGGGGAACTATTGATAGTAAGGCATATATGACCGATTATGACTTTAAGCAAATGTTAAAAATAATGGGACTAAACGAAATTGAGTTAAGAGATAGTTACGATGCTGTTTTTCATTTGGTTACTGCTGCAAAAGGGGCAGAAGAGTTTTACACAAATTCTAATAACACAGCCCGAACCGAAACTGTTAAGGAAGCAATTGTTGCAGATGATAATACATTAAAA
>JAZNIS010000058.1:0-5368 GCA_045577635.1 Clostridia bacterium | reverse complement strand
AGCTATGTATATTACAGATGTTGTTTTAGAAAAAAATGTGTTAAAACAAATTCAACAAAAAATTAATACAGCAACAATTTTTATGGTTCTGTTTGCATTAAATATTTTAACTTCTGTTGCTTTTGTTGTGTTTACTTTTATTAAACAAATAGGCGAATTTAACAGTTATTTATTTGGTGCATTTGGTGTTTTAATTCCTGCTTTTTGGTTTGTTGTTGCTTTAAATGAATGTAAAACATATAAAAATGCAAAAAAACAAATTTTAGAAAATGGTAATTATGTTTTACAAAAACCAACCGAAGTTAATGCTGAACACAAATTTAATTCTGCAACAATTTTAAATATTATTTGTGCAGTTTTAGTTTTTGTTTGCTTTGTTGCCGCACTAGTTGTTCAAATTATTAATTTTGATATTACAACACTTTACACAGTTGTTATGTTGTTTGTTTTAACTGTGTTTATGTTTTATCAAATGATTATTAGTTTAGTTAACGATAAAATGTTTAGAATTGTAATTTTTAATTCTGATAATAATTAACAAAAAAAGAAAATGTTATTAAATTATAACATTTTCTTTTTTTATAAAATGTTTTGAAAGTTAAATCCCATTATCCATTTATTTTTTTCGGAGTATTGTTTAAGTAGGTTTACTTCGGCTATGGCATTATCATAGTCATTGTTTTCAACATAACTATATAATCGGCTTAATGTGTCGGTTATAGTGCTTAAATCTTTATGATTAAACATAAGTGTTAAAATAATTTCGTTTTTATTCCAATATTCTTTTGTTTTTTTTACAGAGTTTATGCTGTTAGAAACAAATTCTTTGTTTTCGTAAATTTCTGTTTGTAGGTTAGTTGCTTGTTCATTTAGATTTGTAATTAAATTATTAACTGCAACAAGTTCATAAAAAGCCAAAATAATTAACAAACTAAACAATGCCGAAATAGTAATAATTCTTTTCACCATTTTTCTTCTCCCTTAAAGTTTGTTTCAATAATTTTAAAGCAACCAACTTTTGGCTGAATATACATTTTTCCTTCGGTATTAATTGATGCAAAGAATATATCGGTTGGTTTTAATTTTATTTTTGACACTTGTTTAGAAATAAAGTTGTGGTTTATATTTGCTAGGTTTAAATTTTCTTTAACAAATTTACCTTCGCTAATTAATATAATTGGTAAACTTGCTGGTTCTGTTTCAACTTTTACAGTGTTTGCTGTTAATGGGGCATAAGCTGTTCTGGGTAAAACACTTGTAGTTCCATTAGTTTGAATAATTGCATAAAGAATTTCTTCCAAATTAAAATATCCACAACTTCTTAAATTTTCCATTAAATCATTTACGGTCATGCTCAATTTTTTTAATGCTTTATAATCAACACCGTTTGGATTTATTACAATAATTGGTTTTCCATTAATTAATTTTCTTAATGTTAAACTTTTCATACATAAAAAACTTATTAAAAAATGTAGTAGGGTTAAGGTTATTATTGGTATAATTCCATGAATTAAAGGAAGTGCAGTTTCTGCCATGGGTATTGTTGCTAAATCTGCCATTATTAATGTTATAACAAGTTCAAAGGGTTGCATTTCGCCAATTTGTCGTTTACCCATTAATCTTATTAAAATAAAAACAATAAAGTAAATTATTAAACTTCTGGTTATTAAAGTAAAAGTCATATTATATTGTTGTTTAATTTTTTTAATTTATACTAATAAAAAAACACAAACTTATGTTTGTGCTTTTTTTCTTTTATTAATGCTGATTTTTCTATTATATATTCCTGTAAAGTATGTTATATCAATAACATTAAATGTTGTCATTAAAACTGTAAAACAAATAACGGAAATTAAACCCACAATTATTAAAGAGATAAATTTTGGAAAAATTAAAGCAATAATTTTGTAACTCCATTTTGTTAGAAGTGTTGTTGGCAGGGTAAACATTGTTAACTTTAAAAGTGTTGGCAAATAAGTTTTGTTTGTTTTAACTGTTTTGTTGATTTTAATAATGTTTAAAATTGCAATTGTTGCAGTGCTTAATCCCATACCAAACAATAAAGAATAAATACCTATATATTTAGGAAGCAAAAATATGCAGGCAACTAAAACTATGCAGCTGTAAATATAATATTTAAAGGTTTTAGTTTCTAAATTTAAACTGTTTAATATTGAAGTTGTTATTTGTGATATTCCCATAGGAATTATAATCCAGCAACCATATTTTAAATATGTTCCTGCTATTATATTGTCAAACAAAAACAAACAACACTGTTCGCCAACTGCAATAAAAAATGGTAATACAATAAACGAACAACAAATAGTAAAATTAATTGCAGAACTTATTTGTGATTTAAGTTTAGAATAATTTTGTTTGTTATTAAGTTCGGTTATGTTGGGAACAATTGCTGTTGCTAGTGATCCAATAAGTGTTGATGGTATTGTTAAAAGGGGAAGTGTCATGCCCATAGCAATTCCTAATTGACCTAATGCTTGTTCGTTAGTAAAACCAGCAACAACTAATCTAATTGGCAATAAAAATGCCATTAAGGGCTGCATAAGCCCTGTAAACAACCTAACCAGAGTTATGGGTGTTGCTGACTTAAAAACAGATTTAAAGTGGTTTTTGGGGCTATTTAATCTTCCTTTTGATAAATAAAAGAACAATATTCCCAAAATGGTGCTTAAAACACATGCAACACTTACAGAAATTCCAGCAGGAAATAAGTCATTAGAAAAATTGAAAAAATAAACAAAAATAAAGAAGCAACCAATCCTAATAATTTGTTCAATAAATTCAACAAGGCTTACATAAAAAAACTTTTCTTTACCCCACAAGTATCCTTTAAAAGGAGAGTATATGCCTGTAAACACAATTGCAGGAATCATATATAAAAGAAGTGTGTAGGCAGTGTTGCTTTTAAAATAGGCAGCTAGTAATGGTTTTGCAAGTAATATTATGGCTGTTATAATTGTTGATAAAATTAAGGAAATAATTAATGCAGATGAAACGGCAGCAGTGCTTTTTTTAGGATTGTTACCATTTATTGTTGTGCTTTTTGATACTGCCAAAGGTAAACCTGAACTTAACACTGTTGCAAACACAATAAACACAGAAACAACTATTGTGTAAATTCCTAATTCACTAGCAGGAAGTGTTCTGGAAAGAAATATTTTAAAAACAAAACCCATCAATCTGGTTAAAACTGAAAATATTGTTATTATTGCCACGGCTTTAAATAAAGATTTAATAATATCACCCCTAAACATTGTTTTTATATGTTTATTAATTTGTTCTATAAAAAATTTGTAATTATTAAAAATTAATCAAAATTTTTTTATTATAGGCATATATATTAAAAAGGTGATATATGATTTTAGAATATAATGTTAATAGGTTTGAAACAATTAATGATATTTCAAATAAGTTTAGTGTATCTGTTCAGGAAATAAAAAGGATTAACAATATTACTGATGAATTACCAGATAAAATTTTAATTCCTAATAATGATATGGCTGTTAAAGTTGTTGCTAATTTTGAAAGGGAATTTTTATATTTTGGTGATGCAAACAAAGTTAAGGCAGAGTTGGGCAAAAGGGGATTGTTTTGTAATAATTTTAATGATACCGTAAATTTATTTAAACCTAAAAATAAGGATTATTATGTTGTAGGTGTGGGAGATACAGTTGGTGGTATTTGTGATAAATTTAAATTAAATAAAGACGAAATAATAAAAATAAACAATTTAACAACAACAAAATTGTTTGTTGGTCAAATTATAAAATTAAAATAGAATTATTTTAATATTTGACCCTGCAATAAAAAAAGGTTAAACTATTGTTGTTAGGTGAAAACAATGATAGAAATTATAGAAGTAATTACAAAAAAGCAACAACAAGAGTTTGTAAATTTTCCTATAAATTTATATAGGGATTGTTCTTACTATGTTCCAAATTTAATGTTGCACGAATTTTC
The DNA here is from genome assembly GCA_045577635.1 of Clostridia bacterium. Classification (GTDB taxonomy): domain Bacteria; phylum Bacillota; class Clostridia; order Christensenellales; family UBA1242; genus UBA6345. The sequence continues at coordinate 1,390 of JAZNIS010000058.1, read as the reverse complement.
TATTTTTAAAAACACATCTAACGATGAAAAAACAGTTTTTTATTTAGCAAAACAAAATGGTGTAATTGTTGGTAGAATTGGTGCAATAATTAACAACTTATATAATGAGAAAAAGGGTCAAAAAAGGGTAAGAATTACTAGGTTTGATTCGGTTAATTCGGTTGGAGTTGCCGAAAGTTTATTTAATGCAGTTGAAAGTTGGGCTAAACAAAACGATATGACCTGTGTTCATGGGCCTATGGGTTTTAATGATCTAGAAAAAATGGGTGTGCAAGTTTCAGATTTTAACAAACAAGGGAATTTAGTTGCACAATATAATTTTCCTTACTATAAAAAATTGTTTGAAAAATGTGGTTATAAATCTGATGCTAGTTTTATGGAATGTAAAGTTTTTAGTTCCGATGGTTTTAAAATTAAGTTGGAAAATGATGAATATAGCAATTTAAAAACTGTTAACCGTAAAATGTTAATAAATAAATATAAATCACAAGTTTTTGATTTGATTAACGAATGTTATATTCCTCTTTATGGTGCAGTGCCAATAACTCCTATTTTAAAAGATAAACTTATTAACACTTTTAAGTTTTTAATTTTATTAGATTTTATTAGCATTGTTGTTGATAAAAACGATAAAGTTGTTGGTTTAGGTGTTGCTATTCCGGGAATTGCAAAGGGCTTAAATAAAAGTAAAGGAAGGTTGCTTTCATTAAGAGCATTTAGAATTGCAAAGGATTTTATTAAGCCAAACTATGCCGAAATTTTTATGATTTGTGTTCATCCAGAACATAAAAATAAGGGTGTTGAAGAATTAATTGCTAGTAAACTTTTATTAGGTTTTAAAAAATATAAAATTAAAAGTGTTAACACAAATCCTATTATTTTAAGTGATTATAATGAAAAACTTGTTGCAAAATTTGAACATATTAAACACAAAAAAAGAGTGGTTTATTATAAGGAATTAAATTAAAAGATTAAAAAAAATCCATCAATTACGATGGATTTTTTTTGTTATTATTCATTTTTGTTATCTGGTTCAACAATTTCAACTTCGGTTGTATCTTCTGTTTTTGTATCTTCTGTTTCCACAGTTTCAACTTTTTCAGCAGTTTCTGGTTTATTTTCTACTTGTTGTTCTTGTTTAGCAGATTTTTTGTTTGCCTTTGCGATTTCTTTTTCTTTTCTTTTTTCAGCAAGATATTCAAGTTTTTGCTTTTTAGCTTCTTCTTTTGCTTTACGATATTCGTTCCACATAATTTCTTCTTGTTTAGCAATTTCCTCAATTTCTTTTTCAATTCTTGCAATTTCATCTGCAATATATTGTTTACGAGCATTTAATGGTTTAACTGTTTGAGCATGTTTTGGTTTAACAAGGGGAATTGTGATATCTTAT
>JAZNIS010000057.1:0-4637 GCA_045577635.1 Clostridia bacterium | reverse complement strand
GCTGTAAATGTTCAAAGCATGGTATTTGGTAATATGGGCGAAACTAGTGGAACAGGTGTTGCATTTACTCGTAACCCAGCTACTGGTGAAAAAGCATTATATGGTGAATACTTAATGAATGCACAAGGTGAAGATGTTGTTGCTGGTATTAGAACTCCAAGCCCAATTAGCCACCTTGAAGAACAAAACATTGATTTGTTTAATCAATTTGTTTCAATCTGCAACAAATTAGAAAAACACTATAAAGATATGCAAGATATGGAATTTACTATTGAAAATGGTAAATTATATATGCTTCAAACTCGTAACGGTAAAAGAACAGCTGCAGCTGCTTTAAAAATCGCTATTGATTTAGTTAACGAAGGTATGATTTCTAAAAAAGAAGCTCTTCTAAAAATTGAACCAAAGAGTTTAGATGCATTACTTCACCCAACATTTGATGCTGATGCATTAAAGAAAGCAAAAGCTATTGCTACTGGTTTAGCAGCAAGCCCTGGTGCAGCATGTGGTCAAATCGCATTAAGCCCAGAAACAGCTAAAGAAATGGCTAAAGCTGGTAAAAAAGTTGTTTTAGTTAGAAATGAAACAAGCCCGGAAGATATTGAAGGTATGGCAGCAGCAGAAGGTGTTTTAACAGCTACTGGTGGTATGACATCTCATGCAGCCGTTGTTGCTCGTGGTATGGGTACAGCATGTGTTGCTGGTTGCAAAAACTTAAGTGTTAGAGAAGATAAAAACGAAATCGTTTTAGCTGGTAAAACACTAAAAGAAGGCGAATATATTGCTATTGATGGTTCAACAGGTAATGTATATGCTGAACAAATTAAAACTGCTGAAGCAGAAATTACAGGTGACTTTGCTACAATTATGAGTTGGGCAGATGAAATTGCTAAAGTTAAAGTTAGAGCAAATGCTGATAACGAAAGAGATGCTGATAGAGCAATTTCTTTAGGTGCTACCGGTATTGGTCTATGCCGTACAGAACACATGTTCTTTGAAGCTACTCGTATTAAAGCAGTTCGTGAAATGATTATTGCTACAGATTCTGAAGCTAGAGAAAAAGCATTAAACAAAATTTTACCAATGCAAAAAGGTGACTTTGTTGCTATGTTTAAAGTTATGAATGGTCTTCCAATGACAATTCGTTTCCTAGATCCTCCTCTACACGAATTCTTACCTCATACAGAAGCTGAACAAAAAGAACTTGCAAAAGATTTAGGAAAAACATATCAACAAATTAAAGATGTTGTTGATGGTTTAAGCGAATTCAACCCAATGATGGGCTTCCGTGGTTGCCGTCTATCAATTGTTATGCCTGAAATTGCTAAAATGCAAACAACAGCTGTTATTGAAGCTGCTATTGAATGCATTCAAAAACATAACATTGAAGTACATCCAGAAATCATGGTTCCACTAATTGGCGATGTTAAAGAATTCTTATATGTTAAAAACATTATTACAACAACAGCTGATGAATTAATTGCAAAAGCTGGTATTTCTCTTGAATACAAAGTTGGTACAATGATTGAAATTCCTCGTGCAGCAATTACTTCTGCTGAAATTGCTAAAGAAGCACAATTCTTCTCATTCGGTACAAACGATTTAACACAAATGACATATGGCTTCAGCCGTGATGATGCTGGTAAATTTATCGGTGATTACTACGATAAGAGAGTTTTAGAATATGATCCATTTGTTAGAATTGACGAAAAGGGTGTTGGCTACTTAATGCAACATACAGTTAAAAATGCTCGTGCAGTTGATAAAAACTTCAAATGCGGTATCTGTGGTGAACAAGGTGCTGATCCATTAAGTGTTGAATTTGCTCATCGCACAGGAATCACTTATGTTTCATGTTCTCCATTCCGTGTTCCTATTGCTCGTTTAGCAGCAGCTCAAGCAGCAATTAAATGCGGTAAATAATTTAAGTAGAAAACTTAATTTTTAAAACATTAAAATTAAAAAAGTAGGGAAGTTATCCCTACTTTTTTTGTTGTATTTAAGCATTTTATAAAATTAAACAATGTTAAATATTTTAATATAAAAATAAAATAATATACTATGCAAAAAGTGAAAAAAACCAAATAATAAAGGAAATTTTTATTTTTTTAAAAAAATTGAAATAAAAAAAAGGAAAAAGCAAGTTTATATTGTATTAATTAATTGAGATATCGTTTTTAATGATGAAAAATATTAAAAAGGGGGTTTGTGTTGGATAGTTTTGAAGAGTTTAAACAAAAAGTTAAAGATGCTAACGATATAGTGTCGGTGGTTTCAAAATATCAAACACTTAACCGAAAAGGTAAAACATGGTGGGCAAATTGTCCGTTTCATTACGAAAAAACACCAAGTTTTGCTGTAAATGGTACTGAACAATATTACCATTGTTTTGGTTGCGGTGTAAGTGGAGATATTTTCACTTTTGTTCAACATATGGAAGGGTGTGATTTCTTTGATGCTGTAAAACTATTGGCTGAAAATGCTGGTTTAGTTGTTCCTGATTTTGGTGGCGATGCCAAAGATAGTGAAAGAAAAAAAGAACGAGAACAAATTTATGCAGTTTTAAGGGAAGCTGCTTTGCACTATGTTAAAAATTTAAATTTACCACAAGCAAAACCTGCTTTGGAATATTTGACAAAGCGAAAACTAAACAATGAAGTTATTAGAGCTTTTGGTTTAGGTTATTCGCTTGGTTGGAATGAAGTTGTTGATCACTTACATAAAAAAGGATATTCCTTTGAAATTATGCAAAAAGCAGGAATAGTTGATAAAAATCAACGGGGTGGTTACTACGATGTTTTTGCTAAAAGATTAATTTTCCCAATAATTAACTCTAACGATAATGTTGTTGGTTTTAGTGCTAGGGTGTTAGACCCACAGTTAAATCCTAAATATCGCAACACAGGTGAAACTCCTGTTTTTCAAAAGAACGAATGTGTTTATGGAATTAACATTATAAAAAAAATTAGAAGGCAAGAAGCTTTAAACGAAATAATTATTGTTGAAGGTCAAATGGATGTAATTTCGCTTCATAAAGCCGGAATTAAAAATGCTGTTGCTTGTTTAGGTACTGCATTAACACCAAATCATGCAAAACAACTTAAAAAATATTGTAATAAAGTTGTGGTTTGTTTTGATGGTGATGGTGCTGGTAAAAAGGCAACACTTCGCAGTTTAGATATTTTGGTTAGTGCTGGTTTAGATGTTTATGTTTCTTCAATGCCGGCAGGTGTTGACCCAGACGAATTCGTTTTACAACATGGTGTTGAAAGTTATAAAAACTTAATTGCAGATGCAAAATATTGGGTTGAATATTTAATTAGAGAATATGCTAGTAAATATAATTTAAAACGAGCAGAAGAAAGAAACTTGTTTGTTGCATCATCTTTAAACATTATTAAAAAGTTGCAAAGTAACACAGAACAAAATGTTTATTTAGAATTAGTAAAATCTTTAAGTAACATTTCGTTAGATGTGTTAAGAAGAGATTTGGAAAATATTGATAATGTTAAATTTGAAGAAGCAAAACCAGAAGAAAAAGATGAAAATATGCTAACAAAAGAAAATGCTTATGTTAAAGCTGTTAAGTTTGTTGTTAGTGCATTATTGCATAAAAAAGAGTATGCTTCACTTGATGATGATGTAAAAGATAATCTATTAGATCCAGATATTCAAAAATTATATGATTATTTGCAAGAGTGCAAGGAAAATGGAAAAACCCCAATTGTAAGTCATGTTTTTGATATGTTTAATGTGGAAAGCAATCCTGTGATAAACGACATTGTTAATTATAATTTTACCGATATTATTGATAACGATGGTTATTATAAGGATTGTGTAAAACTTCTTATTAGAAGTGGTTTAGAGATGAAACAAAAAGAACTAGCAAACAAAATTTCATTAGAAAGTGATATAGATAAACGAAAAGAACTATCTAAACAACTTTCACAAATAATTTTAAAACAAAATCAATTAAGGAAAAAATAAGTGCTATGCAAAGCCATTAATTTGGCTTTGTTTGGGAATTATTTAACAATTAATAAAGGAAAAGTAATGGATAAAATTTTAGAAGATGATATAAATAATTTAATACAAATTGTTAAAAAATCAGGTAAAATATCCGAAGAAGATATTGTAAATAAATTAATTAAACATGAATTAACACCTGAAATTATGGCAGGAATTATAACAATGTTTGAAGATGAAGGCATTAAAGTTATTCCAGCCGAAGATGTTGTTGTTAAAGATGAAGATTTAAAAGATATTATTAGTGCAGTTAAAGTTGATGATCCTGTTAAAATGTATTTAAAAGATATTGGAACAGTTCAACTTTTAACTAGTGAACAAGAAGTTGAATTAGCAAAAAGAATTTTAGAACATGATGAAAGAGCTAAAAAAGAACTTATTGAAAGAAACTTAAAATTAGTTGTTTCAATTGCAAAAAAATATGTTAACCGTAGTTCAATGCAATTCCTAGATTTAATTCAAGAAGGTAATTTAGGTTTGGTTAAAGCTGTTGAAAAATTTGACTATACAAAAGGTTTTAGATTTTCAACTTATGCAACTTGGTGGATTAGACAAGCAATTACCAGAGCTATTGCAGATCAAGCTAGAACAATTCGTATTCCTATTCAGAT
>JAZNIS010000056.1:0-2265 GCA_045577635.1 Clostridia bacterium | reverse complement strand
TTGCAGATCAAGCTAGAACAATTCGTATTCCTGTTCACATGGTTGAAACAATACATAAGTTATCCAGAGTGTCTAAACAATTAATGCAAGAATTGGGTAGAGATCCATCTAGCAGTGAAATTGCTGAAAGAATGGGTATTAGCGAACAAAGAGTTAACGAAATTCAAAAAATCGCACAAGATCCTGTTAGTTTAGAAAGTCCTGTTGGTGAAGAAGATGAAAGTAAAATTGGTGACTTTGTTGAAGATGATAGCTTTAAATCACCAGCTGAAAGTGCTGCACAAGATATTTTAAAAGCACAACTTTTAGCCGTTATTGAAACTTTAACTCCTAGGGAACAAAAAGTTATCAGATTAAGATATGGTTTAGATGATAACCATCCAAGAACATTAGAAGAAGTTGGTAAAGAATTTAATGTTACTAGGGAAAGAATTCGTCAAATTGAAGCAAAAGCATTAAGGAAATTAAGAAATCCTAATAGAAGTAAAAGATTAGAAGATTTCGTGGATTAATATTATGTTAAGTTATAGATTAAGTGAAATTGTTAAATTGTGTGGAAAAGCAAAAAGAATTGCTGATGTTGGTTGTGATCATGGAAAAGTTCTTGCTGAACTTGCAAAAAATAAAGCAGAGTTTTTAGTTGCAACTGATATTAGTGAACCAAGTGTGAAAAAAGCAGAAGCACTTTTAACCGAATTAAATTTTAAAAATTTTAGTGTTAGAGTTGGTAATGGTTGTCAAACTTTAACCGATGCAGATAAATTAGATGTTATTGTTATTGCTGGCATGGGTGGAATGGAAATTATTGAAATTTTAACTAATGCAACAATTAAATTAAAAACACTTGTTTTACAACCACAAAACAATGTTATTAAGTTAAGACAATTTTTAACAGATAATAATTTCTACATTCAAACAGATAAGGTTGTGGAAGACAAGGGTAAATTTTATAACATTATTAAAGTTGTAAAAACAAACGAGCCCGTTGGTCTTTCAACCAGACAACTTATTTATGGTAAAACAAATTTAAGGGAATGTAATACTCATTTTATTCAAATGTTAGAGCAAGAAAATGAAAAATTGATGGCTAGATTAAATAACATTAAAAATGATGAAATGCGAAAAGCTATTATGCAAAACATAGTAAGCAACACCCAAGAAATTGAAAAAGCAATTAATAGGAGATAGTATGGAAAATATTTTAAAGTATCAAGAACTTGATGGAAAGCTTGTTCAACTAGAAAGAAAACTTGCGGCATCAAACGATAAAGCAGTTATGAACAAAATGATTCAGTGTGTAAAAGATGCTCAAAACAAAAGTTTTGAACTTGAAAGTCAAGCTAAAAAAATGACAGAAGAATATGTTTCTTTAAAGAAAGAATATGATAAAAATATTAAGTTAATTAAAGAACTTACAAGCAAAGAATCAAGTGAATTAACAGTTGAAGAAATGGAAGAAATTTTCAATAAAATTAATTTAGTTTCTAGCAATTTATTTATGATTGAAAGAAATTTAAATATTCAACTTGTTAACATTAAAAACATTTTAAAGGAATTTGAAAACACAAAAATTGCAGCTATTAAAGCTAAAGAAACTCATAAGGAAAGCAAAGCAAAATATGAAGCTTTGGTTGCTGAAATCAATCCTAAAATGGAAGCAGTTAAAAAAGAAATGTTGGCACTTGAAAGCAACATTAATGAAAAACTTTTAGCAAAATATAAAGCTGTAAAACGAGACAATGTTTATCCTGTTTTTGTAACATTGAACAATGGAAATTGTGGTGGTTGCCGAATGATGATTCCAATGGGAAAAGTTAACAAAATTAAAACAGATGGCTACATTGTTTGTGAACACTGTGGTAGGGTAATTTACATTAAATAATTTTAAATTACAAAATTAAATTTAATAAAAAAAATAAAAGGTGAGTTAATTAAGCTCATCTTTTTTATTTGTTTTCTATTATAAATTTAATGTGTGATTGCTAAAACTTTAAGTAAATTTTTTGTTAAAAGTTACATTGTTTTTTATTAAAAGTTTACTGTTTTTAATATAAAATTTTTGTTAATTACCGCATATTTTTTCGTAAAATTTCAGCATATTTTTGTTGGTTGATTTTATATTTTTTAAAGTAAATTTGGTTCAGTTTTTTGATTATTTTTGGCAAATTTAATTTGATTTTTTATTTAATAAATTACTATTTGTTGGCTTTCTAGCCTTGCATGTTTAATTTAATTTTTTAGTGGTTTTTGTTTCTTTTTTTAGGG
>JAZNIS010000055.1:0-5594 GCA_045577635.1 Clostridia bacterium | reverse complement strand
TCTTCCTAAGACCGCTTGGCCTCCGACTTATGGTCCAATAACTAACCCCACCAAGATTAAGGTCGGTAACAAACTTTAACCTAGTTTGAACACTTTTAGCATCATCAAACCAAACTTCCCGTTCGCCACTATTTGTGTAGTAATTAAAATACGGTGCTTGTTCCTTTTCACTATAATTAATATAAGAACCAACTTCCCTTGCCAAATTTACAGCAGAAACATTTGAAATGGCTTTTGCCGCACCGCCTTCAACATAAGGAATATTCCAATCGTAACCATAATTAGGCATTCCCATAAAAATTTTTTTGCTAGGAATTTCGGTTACGGCATAATCTAAAACTTTTTTAACTTCGTTAGCAGGAGCAACAGCCCTAGGTGGACCATAAGTATAACCCCATTCGTAGGTCATAATAATTACACCGTTTGCAACTTTCCCATGAAAATTATAATCGTGAGCCTCATAAAGCAGCCCTTGTTGATTACTAAAAATTTTGGGAGCAACTGCTGTTGTTAATATAAAACCAAAGGGTTTAATTGCCAAACTTAAACTTTCTAAAAAGGAATTATATAGTTCTCTATCTTCTGGGTATAAATACTCAAAATCTATGTTAACTCCGTAATATTTTTTAGTTTGCATAGTACTTAAAATGTTAGCAATTAAGTTGGCTTGACTTACAGGATTTGTAAAAATTTGCCTTGCTAGTTCACTAGAAAATGTTTCACCATTTTCAATGTTTGTAACAACCATAATTGGTGCTACATTATTTTTTCGGGCAACATTAATTAATTCTTCATCATTATTTAAACCTGTTAAATTTCCGTTAGGTAAAATTTCGTAACTAAAAATTGATAAGTAGGTTAAACTAGGCAAGGTTTTATTTAAGGTTTCCCTGTTTATGTTAGGAAAACAATAACCATTAACTTCAATTTCAGGTTTGTTTAAGTTAGAATAAGGAATTATAATTTCCTGACCAACCTGCAAATTTAATGGATTTGTTATTTCAGGATTTGCTTTAAACAATTCGGTTAGTGTTACAGAATATTTTTTTGCAATATTAAACAATGTATCACCACTAACAACCTTATATGTAACATCATTTTTTAAAATAACTAATGTTTGCCCCACAACCAAATTGTTAACAGCATTTTCGGTTAGTTGGTTGTCTGCAATAATTTTTTCAGCAGAAACGGAATATTTTTGGGCAATTGAATAAATTGTGTCCCCTTTTTTTACAACATAAATTTCCAAATTTTCACCTCAATAAAGCAATTTAGAAATATATATGACAGCCATTTAAATTAAGTTAAAAAAAGAATAACCACATTATTGTGATTACTCTTCTTCGGCAACATTATTATTATAGTTATCTAAAAAACTAATTAGTTTATTATTTTGTTTGTACCCTAAAATTGTTGATAAGTTAACAGAGCACAAACTTCTAAAAATGTTTATATCAATGTTTTCGTTAATGTTTCGTAAATTAGCAATTAATTCCTTAACTTCTTGTCTTTTCCCCGAAATTTTGCCTTGTGCTAACCCATCAGTAAACTTGCAAGCACATTGTAAAAACTTTAATTCGTTAAAGGTTTGCCAATGTTTAATATCAGCTTCCTTAACATAATAAAGTGGCCTTATAAGTTCCATTCCTGGGTGATTTGTTGATTTTAATTTAGGCATCATTGTTTTATATTCGGCACCATAAAACATTGAAATTAAAACCGTTTCAATAACATCGTCAAAATGATGTCCTAATGCAATTTTATTACAACCTAACTCTTGTGCTTTTTTATATAAATACCCCCTTCTCATACGGGCACACAAATAGCAAGGCGAATCAGTAATTTCGGTTACAGCAGTAAAAATGTTGGTTTCAAAAATTACAGCATCAATACCCAATAATTTTAGGTTGCTTTCAATTAATTCCCTATTAGGTTTTGCATAACCTGGATCCATAACAATAAACTTTAAACCAAAATCAAACTTACCATGCTTTTTTAATTCCTGCATACATTTAGCCAAAATCATACTATCTTTGCCACCACTAATGCAAACAGCAATATTATCGTTTGGTTCAATAAGTTTAAAATCCACAACTGCTCTAATAAACTTTTTCCAAATATTATTACGATATTTTTTTATTATTGTTCTTTCAATTTCTTGTAATCTATCCATACAGCAATTTTAACACAATTAAACAGCAAATAAAAGAAAAACCGTTTATTATTTTAAACGGTTTTAATTTTTATTATCTAATTACTTTAACTGTTCCATCTTCCAAAATTTCAATTTTATCGCCTGTTTGAACATATTGTAGGAATTCATCACCTAACTTATCAATGGCAATAATTGGACAGTTTTCCCAATTTCTAGCCAATATAATTCCTGAACAAGCAAGAGAATCAATTTCTTCTGAAAATAACATAGCACTTGGATTAATTCCCATAGCACAAATTGCTTGAATAACTAAACCACCTGTTGTTGAACCAATTGTTTTTGGTAAACATAAAATTTTACCTGTTAAATTTTGTTTGTAAATATCTGCATTATTTTGGTCGGAACTTAAAACTTGCTTTGCATTTTTAAGAGCACTTGATTGAAATGTTGCAAGTGTGTTAACACCTTGTCTTGAAACAACTGCTTCACCTGTTAAATTTCCACCGCCAACAACTCTACCTTTAAAAACTTTTTCCATTAGTTGCCCTCCTTACCAATAATAACATTTAAAATATCGGCATCTTTTAAGTATTTCGCTTTTGAATAAGTACGAAGTTTATTAGATGATGTTAAAATAGGTTTTTTACCTGCAATTGGGTTATTTGTGTACATTAATGGACAAATACTTGAAACTTTTGCACCTGTTTTAACAAGTTCTTTATAAAGTTCGGTTTCTTCAAATTTTTTTCTAACAGCTGGGCTAGTTGTTAAAATTGTTGTTAATGTAACTTTTTTTCTACCTGTTTCTTTTAATCCGTTAATAATATTGTTTGCCCATTCAACTAATTGATTATAGCTTAAATGTGGACAACCAATAAATGCTCTTTCCGGTTTTGCATCTGGATTTTTCCAAAGCACAGGATAGCTTTTATAAACTCTTTCAAGTTCGGCATCATCAATAACATAAACTTGTGCATTTTTGTTAATTAATTGATCACCATAATTTTTAGCTTCTGGTGTTAGGTTGTCAATATGATATAGTCCAACTGCACCGTTAGAAGCTGTTGCAGCACCAAAATCTTTTAAATAACTTTTTGTTTCATCGTTTAATTCAGTTCCAATAAACTTATCTAAACCATAAACATAAGGAACAGCATCCATAACCTTTAAACCAATGGCACTACCTAAAATTTGAGCTTCTGGTTTTTTAGTTGTTTCAACTTTAATAATCCAATCAGCTTGACGACCTTCATCGGTTAATAATCCAAAATAAGGAACTTTACCAATGATTGCACCAAAAATATCTAACATACCAGAATTACGGTTACATCTAGCACCCAAAACAGAGTTTGCATAAACAACTGCACTACTTTCTGCCCAAGTTAAAATATCGCCATATTTTGGAATGTTGCCAACTTCATCCATATAACAAGTACATGTAAAACCATCAGTGCTTTTTAAGCCGATTTTTTTAAGTTGTTCTTCATATCTTTTTTGTTGACCATACATAATTTTACTAAAAATTAATTTATCTAAAATTGTGCATTTAACATTTTCATAATCAATAGGTCGTGGGTCAACTGTAAAAGGTAATTTTGCAGTGATACCTGCATCAATAATTTCGTCCATTATTCTAAATAATGGTTTAATTAAACTAATACCAAATGATGTTACTAAATGTGCATCATGTGTAACAGGAACTAATTTTTCAGCACCAAAAACATCACCAAATTGCACCAAAGTTCTTAAAATTTTTGCTTTGGTTTCACCTTCGGAGCCATTTAAAATTTCCTGTTCTTCTTTTGTTAATTTCATTTAACTCCCCCTTTAATATTTTGAAATTTAACAAAAATTATTTTGTCTAATTTCATTTTATCACTATAAAAAAAACAAACCAAACAAAATTAGTTAATATTAAATTTAATTAATAAAAAGTTTTAAATATTATAAACATAAAACCTACTATGCAAACTATTATGCAAACAAACAAAAAAGCACTAAATTTAGTGCTTTTTAATAATTGTTTTTACTTTTTATTAAAGTTGTTAATTTCATATAAAACAAGTTGCAAGTTTTCAAGTTTTACCCTATCAAAACCTTTAGATATTTTCTTTTCAAAATCAATATCTTCTTTGGTTTTTTCTTTTTGCATTTGCAATTGCCTTAACATTGTTCGCATAAGTAAACTGTATGTGCCGGTTAACCTACCCATATTAAAGCCACCTTGCAAATAATAGGTTGGAATATTTTTAATTTTATTTTTCTTAATTAAATATTCTCCTGTTTCGTTTTTAGGATTATCCATGCCAACACCTGCAACACATCTAACTTTGTAACGGCGATTAGCTTTTTTAAATCCCATAATTTTGCCACCCATAATCCAACCTAAAAACACAACATCACTGCCCTTTTTAACATTCTTTTTAGCTTCTTCTAATGTGTAGCTAGGAATGTCTGTTTCAAGGGTTAAAAGTTTTGCATACTTTTGTGTGAAACCTGTGTTTGAAACATAAATTATTGCATCCATATAAACTCCTAAATAACTATAACTAAAATAAGTATAACATAAATTTAAAATTTACTTAAATAAATTATAAGTAAAACCTATAATATTTAATAATATTAATTATAAACAATAAAAAAAGTTAACCGTTTGGTTAACTTTTATTTAATAAAATATAATAAATTAAAACATGCCACTTACTTATATTTTCTTTTTAGAATAAAATAAATCAAAACCGACAAAACTGATGAACAAACACCAATTAATAAAGACATTAAAGCAGCAGGTTTAAATGGTGTTTTAAAAATATCTGTAACACCCTTTACATAATCTGGACTATTATAAATTGTATAAGCATTTTTAAAATACAAAATAAGGAATGAACCCACAATTAATCCAATAATTGTCCAAGCTGCATATGCTATAAATTTATCTTTAAATTGTTTGAATGCTTGATATTTTTCTTTTTCTAATTGTTCTCTTTTTGATGATTTCTTTAATTCGGTACAACTTGCATAAAATTCTTCATCTAATCTTGCAGCAAGATCAAACATTTCAATTCCAAAAACAGCACCACCCGAATAATTAGGGAAAAGATTGTGCGATATTAAATAATTAATTATTTCATTAACTGATTCTAATTTTTGAGGCACTATAAAATTGCAAGTGTTTTTCTTTAAAATTTCTGGATACAACTCAATAGCAACTTGTTTTATGTATTCTTTTCCTGTTTCAACAACTACCTGGTAAGCATTACTCTCTTTATTTATTTCTTCAACAACATTTAACCAAGTTTGCTTAAATAAGTGTGTTTTAAACAATTTGTTTTGATACTTTTTAAATATTGATTCAACCAACCCTTCATATCCATTATTTAAATTAATACCAAACTCTTTTGTTAATGACTCACACTCTTCTTTTTTTGCAAAAGTAAAA
>JAZNIS010000054.1:0-32884 GCA_045577635.1 Clostridia bacterium | reverse complement strand
TACAAAAACAACAAACTGAAAAAGCAAGAGAAGTTTATAACAAACTTTCTAATTACTTTATGTGTACTTTTGACGAAGCAGGTTCAATTGGTAAAAGATATCGCCGTCAAGACGAAATTGGAACTCCTTTCTGTTTAACAGTTGACTTTGATACATTAGAAGATAACACTGTTACAATTAGAGATAGAGACACAATGGAACAAATTAGATTAAACATTGACGAAGTTGTTCCTTATGTTTTAGAAAAAATTAAATTTTAAGGGACTACAAAATGTTTAAATGTAAAATTTGTGGTGAGGAATGTGTTAAGGCAACAAACCAACAAGCCGAAGAAATTATTGGATTAATTAAAGACAGTAAAGAATTTGTGTTTTTACAAACCTACCCACACTATCACCCATATTGCCCAAACTGTGGTGCTGCATTATTTGATTACAGCCCAGAACAAATTGAACTTATTAAAAACAATTCTGCAGCAATTAAAGAAATTTATGCCGACAACTCTTTTATTGAAATAGACCCTAACAAATTTGCACTAAACTGCGAATGTGCTGGTTATAGTTTTGAACTAGCAGGATTACATAGGGAAGCTGCTTTTGCTTATGCAGCAGCAGTTGATTTATTAAACCTATGTTTGGTTAAATATTTATCAAACAACAAAGATAAAATTTTAGAAGCATTAGGACCTAATAAAGATTATTCTAAACTAAACGATTTTGAAGCATATAAACTTGCCATGGAAAGAATTGATGTGTTAAGAAGATTAGCTCTTGGTCATGTTATTGAATCAAAAAGTAGCCGAACCGATTGCCTATTCCTATACACTTCACTTGTAATTGATTTTAACAAGGTAGAGTTAGGTTTAAAAATGTTAGACCAACTTGAAGATGGCGGATACGATTGGTTAACCGATAAAACAGTGGTTGAAATAATAAAATGTTTAAGGGAAAAAGCAAATGCTTACCTAGAAGCAACAACTATTGCCATTGATGTTGAAAATTTAAACAACGAAACAAAAGAATAAACAAAAAAGAACTCTAAATTAGAGTTCTTTTTATTTTCTATGTGAACCACACCCCGGACAACGATTATCTTCGTCTTTTAACCTTGTGCCACAATAAGGGCAAACATTTTTTGTTTTTTCTTTTTCAATATTTTCTTTTAGCTTATCTTTTACAACATCGGCAAATTCACTAGTTTTTTTGTGAGATTTAACTGCTGCAACTATTATAAAAATTACAATAACTAAAAAAACAATACCAAAAACAATACCAAAAACCAAACCGAATGCTTGTCCACTTTTAATTGTTTCGTTTGCTCTATTTTGAGCATCTGTCATATTGTCTCGTGGGTCATAACCAAAAGCATCTTCAAAATCTTTATAAATATCTAAAAGTTTTGATGCAAACAAAGTTAAACTATTCCAAATTTTAACCATAAATCACCCACCAAAAAATTATAGTTTAGATTTACAATTTGGGCAAACTTCATCTTGTGGTGTTAAACGACAACCACAATAAGGACAAGCTTTTAAATTATCTCTTTCTTCAGCTTTCTTTTCATCTAATACTTTTTGTTCTTGTTTAATTCTAGCATCAACATTAATATCTTGTTTTGCAATTTTTAATAAAATTGTTCCAAAGAACATACCCACAAGCACAACTGCTGCACAAATTAAAACTGTTGTTAGGTGGAACTGTGTAACACAATTATAAATTAAAAATGCCAAAGCCAAACCTGCTAACAAAAATAAAACTAAACCACCTGTAAAGTGTGCTGTTTTTTGATTAAACATTTTTGGTGGATTTAAAACAATAGCAATTGTAATAAGCATTACTGATGCAACTAATAATCCAATAAACAATGCCAAGTTTGAATTGTAGTTTCCGTTGTTTTTAATAAGTTCATAAACAAAGAAACCTAATGATGCTAAACCTAAAATATAACATACAATACTAATGAAATTAATAAATTTACTATTTTTTAACATTTTTCACTCCTTATAAATATTGTAACTCTGCTTTTATAATATCATTAAAAATAAAAATTGAAAAGTTAATTAAAATTAAATTACAAAAAGTTTAATTATTTTAAAATTGTTAATGCTACACACATAATAAAAACCTGTTGCAATACAATTAATTTTAATATATACTTTTATTGTTGTTTATGGCCCTATGGTCAAGCGGTTAAGACACCACCCTCTCACGGTGGAATCTGGGGTTCGATTCCCCATAGGGCTACCATTTGAAAAAAAGGAAGTTTAACACTTCTTTTTTTATTAAAAATTTAACTATTGCAAAAACAAAAAAAATAATATATACTTTAAATGCAAACTAGTAATAAACAACTTGTTTATTTGTATATATAATTATGAAGGTGTTATTATGACAAATATTGAACTAAATCAAAAATACACTCAAAAACAACACAACCTACTACTTCGCAGAGAACTTATTAAAAGGTTAAGAAGAAATGCAGGATTATCACAATTATTTGCATTTTTATTTGTTGCAGGTGGATTGGCTTTGGATATTTGGATGAAAATTGAAAAAATATCTAATGTTATGCTAACCGGAATTGCAATTATTGTTTTATTTATAGGGGTTGTTTTGCAAGTTATTGCAGTAATTTATTTTAGCAAAGCAAAAAAACATTTATCAGGTCAAACCGTTTCAGCTTCAACAAACCCTAAAAATTGGATATAAAAAAACCACCAACATTGGTGGTTTTTATTTTTTACATTAATGGGGCAAAAAACTTTAAGAATGCCGCAACAAATTTTTCAAACCATTTTCTTTGTTTAACATCTCTAAGTGTAATTAAATGACTATTGCCCATAACACTATCAAAATCTTGTTTAATATTTAACACTGTTTTAGAGCTGTGTAATAGCACTCCTGCTTCAAAATGCAAATATAAACTTCTAAAATCAAAGTTTGTGCTTCCAACAATTGCAGAAATATCATCTGATACAACCATTTTTGCATGAACAAAACCTGGTGTGTATTCATAAATTTTAACTCCTGCCTTAATTAATTCGGCATAATAAGATCTGCTTAAATAAAAAATAGATTTTTTATCTGGTTTGCCAGGCATAATAATTCTAACATCTACACCACTTAAAGCTGCCAACCTTAATGCTTGCATCATTTCAGAATCAATAACAAAATATGGTGTTGTAATATAAACATACTTTCTGGCATTAGTAATAATTTTCATAAAGTTGTTGTGAGCAACAGGCAATTTGTTAATTGGTCCGGTAGCATATGGTTGAACATATTCTTTAACTTTTGAATTAGATGGTTTTTCGTAATCTATTTTGTATTTTTTTACATCAACTGTTTTTTTGGTTGCTGCTTGCCAAATATTGAAAAACATTACAATAAAACTCCAAACAGCAGGACCACTAACTTTTACTGCAGTATCTTTCCAATAACCAAATTTTTGTTTTTTGTTTGCATATTCATCGGCAACATTAATTCCACCAGTGTAAGCTACTTGACCATCAATAACAACAATTTTACGGTGATCACGATATTGTGAAAATGTGCTAATTGAAGGAATTGGTTTATTAAATGGAACTGCATTAATTCCATGGTTAACTAATTTTTTAAAAAACTTTTTATCGGCAAATTTATCGGAACAACCAAAATCATCATAAACTAGTTTGATTTCAATACCTTCACGAGCTTTCATTCTTAAAATGTGGAACATTTCTTCCCAAACAGCACCCGATTCAATTATAAAATATTCCAATAAAATATATTTCTTTGCTGATTTTAATGCTTCAAACAAATCGGCAAAATAGCTTTCGCCATCTTTAAAATATGTTGAAGTTGTGTCGGTGTAAACAGGCCATTTTTCAGTGTTAGTTAAAAACTTTGAAATGTTTGCTGCACCACAATCAACCTTAGATAAACCATCAATAACTTCTGGTGCTTGATCTAAAAGTTTATATGATGTGTATTTAATGTTTTGATAATACTTTCTTAACCTTTTTGAACCACGATGGTTTTTAAGTTGAAAATATAGAGTCACACCAAACACAGGCATAGTTAAAATAATTACAACCCACATAATTTTATAGGACGAACTGCTAATGTCGTTATTTATGAATCCTATTAAAATTAAAAGTGCTAAAATGGAACAAATTATATAAACATAGGAACCAATGAAATATGTAAACAAAACAAAAATAGCTACATTTATTAAAAATGTAAACACTAAAATAAATTTTGTTGATGTTAAAAAATTAAACACCTTTTTCATTTTTTCACCTTCTAAATTTTTATATATTATAATTCCACTTTTAGCAGTTGTAAATAGTAAACTATTTCCATACTTATAATATATTATCATATAAACTTTATTTTTACAAATATTTTATGTAATAGCTACCCATTTTAACAATAAAAAAACAATTATTTTATAACAAAAAACAACACAATAGAACATATAGTGTTGTTTATTTTTTTACCTTATAAAATTAATTCCGTGTTAACCTTTTTATTATTTTAAATCAGCATTATTTTTTGTTTCTTTATTGTCACTTTTAACATTTAAATTTTTAGTGGTATATGTTAAATTTTCCTTTATTTCACCAACCGAACAAGTTAACCTTACCATTTGGCTAAAATTTGCACAAATAAACACTTCAATTGCAACAAGCAAATATCCAACATTAATTTTTGCAGAAGCCGAACAAGCAAAAATTACTAGCATTAAAAACACCATGCTAAATCCAACCATAGCCATAATTTCCATAAGTTTAACAAGTTTATAATCATCTTTAAATAAGTTAATAATTGCCATAGAAATAAGAGCCGTTAAACAAACAATTAAAACACCATTTAAAAAATAAAACATCACTGTTATAAAACCAACTTGCTCACCACTAAACTCAAATTTTTTAATAGGTAAAACAAAGGTGAATAGTGCAAGCAAAGCAACTGTTAATAAACAAATATTTAAAACTTTTTTATTCTTCATAACAAAACCCCTAAATAATTATTGCCAAGTTTTTAAAAAACTTTACCTAATAACTTATATATTTTTTTGTTACCGTTTTTGTTACAAAAAAAGAGAGTACTTAAACTCTCTTAAATTTCACCTTCTTGTCTTTTATCTTTGTAATATTCAATGGCATCACTAATTGCTTTTAATGCTTTTTCTCTATTTCCAAGTTCTTTAACCTCAACAGGTTTATCTTCTAATTCTTTATAAACCCTTAAAAAGTGCATTAGCTCATCAAAAATATGTTGTGGTAATTCACAAATATCCTGATAAGAATTATATTGTGGGTCGCCAAACGGAATAGCAATAATTTTTTCGTCACTTTCACTTCTATCGGTCATGGTAATAACACCAATAGGATAGCATTCAACAATGCACATATGAGTAATTGGTTGGCTTGATAAAACAAACACATCTAATGGGTCGTGATCGCCACAATAAGTTAAAGGAATAAAACCATAGTTCATAGGATAATGTGTGCTTGTATATAAAACCCTATCCATTTTAAGTAATCCGGTTTCTTTATCTAATTCATATTTAATTTTACTACCTTGTTCAATTTCAATAACAGCAACAAAATGTTCAGGTGTAATTCTTTTAGGATGTATATCCTTCCAAATATTCATAACTTTCTCCTTACAATTAATAAGTGCATTTATTCTAGCACACTACAATAAAAATTAAAAGTACTAATTTAAAATTTTATTAAATAAAAATTTGTTGTATATATTATTTTTAAATTTCATAAAATATAAAACAGACAATAATTAATTATAACAAATTGGAGTTTTTGACAAAAACTATAATCAACATGACCGAAACAATTAAAAACACTATAACAACCTACTTTCAAAACAATCCTTGGCTTGCCACATTTATTATTGCCCTTTTACCAATTTTTGAATTAAGGGGAGCAATTCCTTTTGGCATGAGCACACAAATTTGGCAAGGGTTAGCACTAACACCTTTTGTTAGTTTTTTAACAAGTTTTTTAGGAACAACCTTAATCATCCCTATAATAGCAATAATTTTTATACCCTTAATTAATTTATTGAAACAATCAAAATTATTTAAAAATATTGCAACCACTTTTGAAAATAAAATTAAAAGCAAAACAAACAGCATAACACAAAAAGGAACTAGCAAATTAAACAAGTTAATTTCAGTTTTTTTGTTTGTTGCAATACCTTTACCCTTAACGGGTGTTTACACCGGTACTTGTGTTGCTGTTATGTTAGGACTAAATTTTTACGAAATTTTGTTAACTGTGGCTAGTGGTAATTTAATTGCAGGATTAATTGTTTTATTAATTTCAACAGTTTTTAAAAATAACACAATAATTGTGTTATTAGGTTTTATTTTGTTAACCATTTTATTTATTATATTTGGATTTGTTTTAAAAAAACTAAAAAAGGGTAAAGCACAATAAAAAAGAAAAGCAATTTCGCTTTTCTTTTTTAATTAAATAACTTTTGCCCGTTTAGGTTTGTTGGAACTATAAAGCACTTTAAGTTCGCTACCAACAGCAGGAACTTCTTTACCTGCACCTATCCATTTTCTTTTAATATAGGTTTTTCCACCTACAACATATTGCACTTTTATAATATATGGAATGGTTGCTCCATTTAAAGAGCCAAATCGCACAGGTTTTTTATTCACCTTAAACCACCATTGTTTTGCAATAGATATTACGATTCCAGTTGTTTCTTTATCCATTCACCACCACTTTATAAAATTAAAATTTATAAAAATCTTCATTTAGCAACAAAGTTAAGTTTTTAATTATTTATTTTCTTCATTAGAAACTGTTTTTTCATTTTTGTTTTTACTATGTAATTTTCCACCACCAAACAATTTGTTTATCATAAACAATTCAAATCTTACAGGGAAAAATCTTAATAAGAAATGGAAAACATTAAAACTACGGCTAACAATTTTCATTGGTGCACTTTTCTTTTTATAAGTTTGTTTAACAATAACTGTTGCAACCCTTTCTGGTGGCATTCTTTTTTCTTCGTGCCTATCAACAAATGCAACTGCTTGTTCAACCCTATCACCATATCTTTCGTTTGTTTCAAAGTTTTTAACTCTGTTTTTACTAAAATTACTTTTAACATCACCTGGACAAATAGCACAAACATCAATACCAGCTTCGCAAAGTTCCATTCTTTGAGCATAAGAATAGAATAAAACAGCCGCTTTACTTGTGCAATACATTCCCCTAAACGGAACACTCCAAATTCCACAAGCACTAGAAATGTTTATAATTTTTGCACCTGCCTTCATATATGGTAAAGAATATTTACTACATAAATGAACACCTAACACATTTACATCCATAATTTTTTTAAATGTTTCGGTAGGAATTAATTCTAATGCCCCACTAACACCAAAACCAGCACAGTTAACTAAAACATCAATTCTGCCATACTTATCACCAATTTGAGTTATAACTGACTTCACTTCTTCTTCGTTGCTAACATCACACACATAACTAAAATCTTTGTATTCTTCATCAATTTCTTTGGCAACACTTAAAACTAAATCGCCTTTTGCTCTAAACATATCAGCAGTACACTTACCAATTCCACTACTGCCACCGGTCATAATAATAACTTTATTCATATAAATAACTCCTTAAAATTACAAACTAATTTTAACCTACATTTCAATTAATTCCAAACAAATTAAAACTAATTATTTATAATATATTAATTATTTTGACACATAAAATTTTAATTAAACATAACATAAAGTGTATAAGCAAATTAAAACAGTTAACCATTATAAAAGAAAAGTTTATGGTAATGTGGATAACTGTGGATAACTTTTACAATTTTGCTTATATCCCTCCCTATTCCAGCAAATCGCTGTTTAAATATAAAAACAGGCCACACAGTGGTCTGTTTTTGCATAATTACGAAATAAAGCCATTTTTTAAACATTTTCAATTTTTATTCATAAGGTTTTTTTATAAATTGTCGGAAATAAGCCACTTTTTATAACTTATCCACATTTGCACAATGTAATTATTATAAATTTTAATGAATATTTATAAAAATATGTATAAATACACGATAAAATGTATAAAAATTGCAGAAATACACAAAAGTTATCCACTTATCCACAAAAATGTGGTAGGTTATCCACAATACATTTTCGGTTTTTGTTCTAAAAACACCCTTTTACCCTCAAAATTGTGTTTAAAACCATAAGTTGTGCACAATTGCATTAATTTTTTATGTGGATTTATACTTTTTAAGGGCACACATTAGTAGGAATTAATGAATTATTGCTGTTATTATTCACGGCATCTTGCATAATATTCACATTATTATTCACAGCCGATTCAATAATATTCATTCCAGCTAAAACATCTTCAACCCCTTCAACAATAATGCCACTTTGTGGCTGATAAATTTCGTGCCTAATTAATTCTTCCGAAATTTTTTCGTTGTTATTATATCTTTCTAAATAACATTTAACTTCATACCCTTCCCTAGCATAAGTCAACCTGTATTTTTCACCTTTAAACAAAACTTTATCGGTATATTCTTTATTTTCATCATACATAATTTTATCTGGCAAACTAGGCAGAGTTTTAATTAATTCACTTCTGGTTTTAATTTGATTTTCAAGTGGTTTACCATACACAATAACTTTTACCGATTCACTATCAGTTACTGTTTTTATGTATATAGGAAAATCGTGATTGTTTTTAAATCTTAAATCGGCAACATATTCCGAAACCATAGCATCTAGCCCAAGTGGCACATATTTAACAGGTAATGTGTGTTTATGCACTTCTAAAATTTCAACATCAGCACAAAGCAAAGCATTATATAGTGTTGTGCTTGCCTGACAAACTCCACCACCAACACCATCAACAAACTGACCATTATAAATAACTGTTGCCACCTTATAACCGTTTTCGGTTGTGTGTGGTCCTGTAACTTTGTTAAAACTAACTTCTTCACCTGGCATAATAATTTTTCCGTTAAACATATTAATTGCTTTTATAACATTTAATTTTCGGTTTCCGGTGCTATCAGCAACATATGTTGTAAAACTTGAAATTTGTTTAGTTGAATTTTCATTATCTTCTTTTGTTATTTCAGGTTTTTCTTCAAAGGTTTTAATTTCAACTACAACTGAATTAGTTTTATTAAACTGTTCATTAATATCATAATAAAGTTTTTCCTTGTCAACCCTTAATCCGTTTTTGTGTTCGGTTAGACTAAAAGGGTTTTTATCATTTGGATTAAACTTTATTTCACTGTTTATTGGCTCTACTTCAATTTCTTTAATTATTTTTTCAATTTTGTCATCTAGCCCAACAAATATATAATTAAAAGCAACAGAAATACTAACCCCTTCCTGTTTTAGCTGGTTTAATTTTTCGGTTTGATTATTATAACTATTTAAAAGCTGGTTACGGCTTTCAGCTTCTTCAATTATAGTATGTATTTCGCTATTAACCTTAAAATCTGCACTATTAAAACTCCATGTCTTATCTAAATAATTTAAAGTTAAACTAAACTCATCTTTTTTCTTTTTAAACACTTCATAAATCACTTGTTCAGCTTCATACGGGCTTAAACCACCCACATTAACACCATTAATCATTGTTCCGTTATTCAACACAGTTGATGGGTCTTCGCTTTCTAAAATGAAAAATTGACAAACAACCACAGCAATAAGTAAAAAACTTATAACCGATAAAATAGTTAATAATTTTGCCCCATTATCTATTTTTAAAACCTTACAACCTTTCCCCTGCACTCCACTATTTTTTAAAACAACAGTATTGTTTTTTACTACGGAATTAACCTGTTTATTTAAACAACCAACACTTCCTTTTCCTTTTTTGGATTGCGATAATTTTTCTTTTGATTTTTTCTTCATAATATTTTACCTTTAACAATTATTTAATTTATTATTTGAAAAAGATAATTAATTATGTATAAAAAACACCCACAAGTTATTGTGAGTGTTTAAACTTTTTTAAATTATTTTTCCGTTTTACTTGTTTTTTTAGTTGTAGATTTTTTTGTGGTGGTTTTCTTTTTTGCACCACTTTTTTTGGTTGTAGATTTTTTTGCGGTTTCCTTTTTTGTTGCAGGTTTTTTTGCTTCTGATTTCTTGGTCTTTTTACCTTCCACACCTTCGGCAATATTTACTAAACCATTTAAAACATTAACCACATCACTCTTTTTTGCAGAACCAAAAGTTCCTTCTTTATTAAAAACAGAATTAACTTTTCCAACCGAAATCTTTTCGGTTTTAATTACAAGTTCATCTGTTTTAGTTTCAGGATTTTCGTTTTCAACTTTAACAACTTCTGCTTTTTCTTTTACTTCTTTTTTAATTTTAGCTTTACCAGAAACTTTCTTTTCTGGTTTTTTAGTTTTTGAAACTGTTTTAGGTTTTTTAATTTTTTGACCTAAAACAATACCTGTTGGTTTTTGTTCAGTTTGTTCAACATCTTCAACTTTCTTTTCTGTTGAAGATTCTTCATAAGCTCGTTTTTTAGCAGCCGCTAAAATTTTTAATAGTTTTTCATTTAAGAATTTTGCTTGTTCTAATAAAATATCCCTATCGTTAACAATCATACCTTCAACACACATTTCAAACAATGTGCTTTTAATTTTAGAAACATGATGTTCGTTAACTCTAACTTTTTCAATCAAATCTTTATTAGAAATTAACAAATCTTCTTCTTTAAACGGAACATTCTTTTTCTTTAATTGCATTATTTCAAATTTAATTTTGTTTACTCTATCTTCACTAATTAAATTTAAGTAGTTTTTAATTTCAAAACTTAACCTATCAAAAATAATGCAGTTGGCATTTGTTATTAATTCGTCTTCCTTTAAATAAACAAGTTTTTGAGCAAAAGAATAAGCTTCAAAAATTTCTTGCATTGTTTTGTTAGATTCTTTTAAACCTGTTTTACCTAATAGTTGTGTAATAGAAAAAGTTAGGTTTGCTTCTGATGTTTTTACTTTAATATAGTTGTTTAAAACCATACACATAAAAGCAACATAACGGCTACTTGCATCACTTTTCAAATAAGCAGTGTAAAACTTACCACTAGGTTTAACTTTAAAGTTTTCAAAATTTCCTTTAAAAATATATTGCCACAATTTCATATCGTTATAATATTTAACAACATTAGCATGTGTTTCATTTTTTAAACCATATTTTAAACCACCACCAACCGAAATTTTAATTTCTTTTAAAATTCGTTCGGCACTAATATCTTTAACTTTATAAGCACAAGCTTTGGCAACCTTATAGGTTTTTCCATGAGGTTTAAAACCTAATTCACAAATAAACCTTACCAATCTTAAAACTCTTAAACCATCGTCATCAAACACAATTTTAGGTTTTACAACAGTTTTAATAACTTTTCTTTTAATATCTTTTTTGCCACCAAAAAAATCTAAAAGTTCGCCATTTAAAATGTCGTAGTACATAGCATTAATTGTAAAATCTCGTCTAACAGCATCTTGTTTAGGTTCGGTTACAAACTTAACTTCGTCTGGTTTGTGTTTTCCACTATCATCATAAACTTCTTGCCTAAAAGTTGTATATTCAAACCTATCGGAATCCTTAATGATTTGAATTGTTCCCAACTTTTTATTAATAATGTCGGTATGAAAACCAGCCATACCACAAATAGTTTCAACATCTTCAACAGGCATTGAACCAGCAATATCAACATCGTTTAATGAAATCCCCATTAAACTGTTTCTAACATAACCACCAACAACATAGGTTTTATGCCCTGCTGCTTCGGTAAGTTTAGCAAACTCTTTTAAATTTTCGTTTACTTCAATCATATTATTACCCCACACAAATTATGAAAACCTTACTGCATTAATTCCCCAAGCAGTTTTTGTTGTTTCATCAATTTTAACTTTGTTGCTAATTTCAACACCAGCAACAACCAAAATTTCGCTACCACTTGCTAAAACAGGCAAGTAAGTTCTTAATCTTGCTGGAATTTTTTGATCAATTAAAAAGTCGGATAAACTTTTTGTTCCACCACCAAACTTTTCAAAAACATCACCATCTTTTCTATATCGCCAAACAGCATTTTTAGGAACTTTGTTATAGTCAATTAAATGGCTATATTCATCAAGTCCTAATTTTCGGGTTACTTGCATTTCAATCATACCAAAGTTAGGGATATCAATTTTACCCCTTTCTAATTGCCATGTTTTTTGCTCTGGTGTAAAGTTTTTGTTTGTAATAGTAATGTAATTATATTCTTTAATTACTTGAACCCTGTTAGGTAGCATAATTTTATTTCCATTTTCAGCTTCTAGGGCAAGGTCGTTAATAATTTTTAAATGCTTTCTTTCAATATCAGACATAATACCAATATCTTTAAAAGCTTTTCTTAAAATACGATTTGTTGCTGCAACAGGATAGCTAAAATAGTTTACAGGAATTTTAACAACACCATCACCTTCCTTAACAACAGCATTATCGTTAATAGTTCCATAAATATAATCATCATCTAATTTGCAAAGTTCACCAAAAGTACAAATTGAACTATCGGCATTTTGCCAACGGCTTCTAATTAAAGGCATAACCATATTTCTAATAAAGTTACGAGAGTAATCGTTGCTTTGGTTTGTTTCATCTTCAACATAAGGAATATCGTTTGTGTTTATGTATGCCATAATTTCGTTTTTAGAAGTGTTAAGCAATGGGCGAAGATAAACACCATCTCTAACAACATCCATACCACTAGCACCTGTAATTCCACTACCCCTAAAAATGTTTAATAAAATTGTTTCTGCCTGGTCTTGCATATGATGACCTAATGCAACCTTGTTAACAACCTTTTTATTAATAAGGGCTTTAAAAATTCTAAATCTACATTCCCTTGCAGCAGCTTCAATGGTTAATCCTTTATCTTGGCTTAATCGTTCAGCATTAACTTTATACATATAAACTTTAATTCCGTTTTTATTGCAATAGTTAACAACAAACTGTGCATCATCGGAGCTTGTTTCCCTTAAACTATGGTCAATAGTAATTGCAACACATTCAAAACCAACTTCTTTTGAAATTGAGTGTAAATAATGTAACAAACACATACTATCTTTGCCGCCACTAACAGCTACACCAATTTTATCTTTTGGGCTAATTAAATTATATTTCTTAATTGTTTTTTCAATGCTCTTCATAAGTAATCCACCAACTAAAAATATTTTTAAGTTTATATATAAACTTTATGTTCATTATTTATTGTATCACAAAAAAAATAATTACAAAATGTTTAAGTAAAAATTTTTAACATATTAATTTTATTTTTTGCAAAAACTGCAACAAAAAAGGAATTATTTTAATAAAACAACTCCTTTTTATTTTTTAATCTTTACACCACAGGAAAAACTCTAACTGCCAAAACCGTAAAATCATCACAGCAATTTCCGTTAACCAAATCAACTGCCCTTTCTAAAATTTCATCTGCTAAAACTTGTGGGTTAACCGTTTCTAAATTATTTATAAAAGTTTTAAGTTCGGCAATATCTCCAAAGGCATCGGTAACTCCATCCGACACTAAAACAATAATATCAAAATCGGTAAACACCCGTTTTGTAATGTTTGGTTTCATCTCATCTAAAACACCTATTGGCAATCCACAACTTTCAATGGTTTCAACTTCGTTTTTTCTTTTTATAAAACCAACAGGCGAACCTAATTTAATAAAATCCATTATGTTCTTTCTTAAATCTAAAACACAAATATCCACTGCTGAAAAACTTTCGGAATTGTTAAGAGTTAAAAGTTTGTTTACACTGTTTAAAATAATTTCATTTTCAAAACCTGCCCTATAAAAATTTTCAATTAAAGTAATAGTTAAATCGCTAACCTTATAAGCATTTTCTCCACTGCCCATACCATCGCACAAAGCAACCATATATTTACCATCATCAATTTTTATTAACGAATGTGTATCACCACTTAAAACCTTACCTGTTTTAGTTTGTGCTGCACTACCAAACACAATATCGTAGTTAGGTTTTGTTTGCAAAACAACTTCCTTTGCATTAGGAATTGCCGTGTCTTTAACAGTGGTAATTTGCATTTTGCTACCCACAACTTTGGAAACCACTTTTTCAATTTTTACCTGTTCAATTTGTGGATCAGCAATAATTAATGAAACTATTTTTAAAGATGAATTCTGTTCGTAAACCAAAGAATTTAAGCAACAAACATTTTTATAACTTAACTCCTCTTTAATTCGGTTTTCCTTGTTTAAATCATAAACAATGTTTAAATTAACTTCTTCGGCTAATGCCTTAATTAAGCCACTTACCCCTTTTAACTGATCAGCAATTAAAATTTTTGCTGCATCTAAATTGTTAACCATAACAGCATAATGTTTATAACTTTTTAATAATGCATTTAAGTTGTTTATAATACCATTAACTTTTAAACATTGTGAAGTTAAATATTGTGGAACATCTATTAAAGTTAGTTTGCCCTTTTCAAAACCCATATTAACAACATCATTAAAAACATCAGCATTCAACTTACCATTAACCCTAAAACATTTTGTTTTGTTTGGACAATCCTTACAACACTTTTCTAAAAGTTCTGCCTTAACCATTTGTTTTGCATCTGGTTCAGGCATAACCCCAACCACCATTTGCCTATAAACTGTATCCATTTCTAAAAACACATTGCTAATTTCCAACATACGGTTAAACAAATTTTCTCGGCTTCTGTTTATAATACTTCTAACAGCAACATTGTCGGTAATTCCATTTATTCTGTTGTTTAATTCGTTTAAAATACGGCTTGGCACAAACATAAAAATTAATTCGCCAACAACCACACTTATAACACTATAAACCGAAAAAACCGAATAACTAACAAAATACAAACCAAAAACAACTTCACATAAAATTAAAGATAAACTTGCAATTATTTTATAGCTAGATTTAAAAGCAATTCCTGAAACAGCCATTAAAGTTAGTGCTGCAACATAACTTAAATTAGAATAATAAATTGAAACACCCAAACCAAACATTACAGCAAAAATTATGGTTACTTGTGGTTTAAAAATATAGGTAAACATTAAAATTAAACAAACAAAAATAATTTTAAAAAGTTCAATTTTATAAAAGTTAAAACTAGCAAGTCCCATAGCCAAAACCGAAATTATAACAGAAAAACAAATTAATTCATCGGTGTTAACAGTTGTTTTTATGTTTCGGTTTTTAACAGTTACAACTGTTAAACAGCAAATTAAAAAAACTATTCCTATAACAACCGAAACAGCCGACAACATAAAACTTTTTAAATCGGTAAAACTTAAAATTAAATTTGCTATATTACCCAAAACTGCATATAAACAAATTAAAAAATTTTTAGCTTCCTTTTTAATTAAAATATGTAAACCTTTAAAAATTAAAGCAACAAAAATTAAATTAAGACCTGTGTAAAAAGCAAACAGATTAAAATTTAAAACCAAATAAGATATTGCAAATAAAACCGATGTGTACACACTTTTGCTCTTTTTAAAAACAACAGTGTAATACACTGCAAAACAAAAAGGTTTTAAATACCCTTGCCCAACTGTTGCCGAATTACAAATAAAAAAAATCAAAAATAGCAACCCATAATTAAGCAAACTTTTATAATTAAATTGTTTTATTTTTGTTAATACTTTTCCCATAAAAAAACTCCTTAATAAAAGTTTAAATCAAACTTTAATATTAAGGAGAATTTTTTTAACTTATAATAATTACTTAATTTATCTTTATTTGCCGAAGTTTGTTGTTTTTTATTACTTTTCAAGCAACTCTAACATATACTCTTTTAATTCTTTGAAAATTTCTTTATCTTGCAATCCTTAAAACAAATTTGCTTTAACAAGCCCTAATTTGTTTCCAACATCAAACCTATTTCCTTAAACCATACAAACAGAAACATGTTAAATATGTACATTCTAAAGAATTATATAATTTAGTTGTTAAAGGGTTCAATAGAAATAAATAAACTATTTTTATCTTCTTTTGTATATCTATGATATTTAACATTTTTTTGATAATCACAATAAAACCCTAAATTTTTTATTTCGTTTATTAATAGGTCAACATTTATATCTTTTAGCTTGTTGTCGTTTAATCTAATTGAAGTAGCATAAATGTTCAAATCTTTTTCTTTTGTTGCTTTTTTTAATGATTGTGTTAGTTGAATTGCAAGTTCTTTTTCTTTCATATTTTACTCCAAACAACTTAATTTTATTTCTTATATTATATTCTTTTATTAAAAATTTTTCTATTTAAACCATATGTTATTTTAAACAAAAAAAGAGAGTAATTAAACTCTCTTTAATAAATTTATTTTTTTGTTGGTGTGCTACTTGTTGGTCTAATTAAACCTTCGGTTCTATCTTGAACTAATGCAGGGAATTGTCTTGATAAAACATCTGCAATAATAGTTTCTGTTTTAGATAGTTGTGGTGTTGGTTCGTTAGCATTATAATCTGCTTCGTGTCTGTAACCCTTTTCAAGTTTAGAAGCTTTTAAAATATCAAATTTAATTCTGCCAACTTCTGTTCCACAAATGTTTGGTTTGCTATAAACTTCTCTTTGTCCACTAGCACTGTAATTATGATTTCTAACACCTTGTCTAACAACATCAACAATTTCGCTTAATTTAATTTGTTCACCTGGCTTTTTTGTGGCAATAGAAGCAGATGCAAAGTGAGCTAAAAATGCAGCACATTCTTCTCCTCTGGTTGTATCAATGATGTATGCCATAAATTCAGCAACATCAAAACTGTTTTTCAATGCAGATTTTCCTGCATATCTTCTAACAATTTCTTCACAAGCAGCAAATTTAATTTTATCTTTAATTTCAAATCCTGTTTGTTCCATAGGTACCTCACAAACTTATTTTGTTACTTTAAGTATAGCACATAAAAAAGTTTTTTCAATCTATATTACCCCTTTTGTTTAAAAAGCACAAAAAGCCAAAACATCAAAAAAACAACATATTTTACACGAATATTGACAAATTTTGTATATATGATATACTTATTATAATAAATATTATGTGGATAAGTTATCTACGGAGGTGGAGTATGGATAAACAATTTTATACACAAATTGATTCTTTCACAAGTAAAGCATCTGCTTTAACAGACAAATATAATGCTTTAATTAAAAAAATGCAAGGTTACAGAAACTTCACAAACACAAACGAAGTTTATGCTGTTTTGTTTGCCGAAATTTTTAACGATAAAGAACTTGCTAACATTTGGTTTAATCTTTTAAGAACGAATGCAAACTATACTCATGCCGACACACTTTATCAACAATACCCAAGCGATGAAAACCAACAACAATATTTTGACCTTTACGATAAAAGAGAACAAGCCATTACATTATTTAAACAATCAACTGCAACAATTTTAGAAGAAAAATTAGATAATAAACTTGCAAACCTTAAAACAGGTGCAGTTGAACAAAGAACAGAAACAATTCAAAAATTGTTCACACAAGGTCAAGAAATTTTAAGAAAATATGGTTTTACTTTGTTACAATCTCAAATGCTTGTTTCAAAATACAATAACGACATCAAAAAAATTGCTGCCGAAAACCCTGATATTGACCTTGTTGAAGCAGAAGATCAAGCTTACGGAATTTTAACCGAAACAATTAAAAAACATTTAGCTGAAAGCAAACAACCTTTTGTTGAAGAAGATTATTCTGCCCTATCAAGTGTTGTTTGTTGTATGAGCAACTTACTTCATAGCCAAGAAGCTTTATCGGAAGAACAAAAACATTTAAGATTTCAAGCAACAAAAAGCATGATTAAATACAACAGAGTTACAACCTCACAAACTCCAAGAGCAGATTATTATTTAGATGCTTTATGTGGAAGTATTTTCTACAACACAGCACCTGTTAACATGGAAAATTATGCTGAAATTATGGCTTATGTTAATAGAAATATTAAAGCTGACTTACCTTATAACTTTTCTGAAATTACAGGTTCAAACACATTTAGTGGTAAAATAGACAACCAAACCAGCAAAAAGTTTGGTCCACAAAACACTGCTAAACCTGCCGACCTTTCAGTTTCAAACCAAACAACAAAGAAAAAAGTTATGCCAGGCACAAAGCCAGATGGTTTAAGTTTATAAGAAAAACAACAAAAAAAGACCTACAATTATATGTGGGTCTTTTTATTATTTATAATATAAAATATATTAAATATGATAAAAATCTAATTATTCCTTAACTCCGTTAGAAATAATTTCATCAACTAATTTAATATATTCAGCATCATTAATGCTACCTTCGGCCTTTAAATGTTTAACAATTTCAATTTTTTCAGCCATACTTTTTAGTTTTAAATGTTCTTTAATTTGTTCGTTAGTTAATGGTCTAATAGGTTGTTGAATAGTTTGTGCACCAACACTAGCACCAACCATTTGTGGTTGTTGTTTTCTGGTTGCAGCAACAACAAATAATAAACCACTAACAAAGTTACCACCAACAATAGTGTTAACAACTGCAATTGTAACTGATAACCATTTTAATTTTGTAAACCAATAATCAGTTAAAAATATAAAACCAAAATTAACCAATCCACAAACACCACAGGTTGCAGCACAAGTAATAAATTCTATTACACTAGCATTTAGCTCAACAGCAACTTGCTCACTTGTGTAACCATAGGTTGTAGATAACATTGTTTTTAATTCATCGGCAAAGCCATTAATGTTATTAATTAACATAACAACACAATAAACAAAAAATGCTGCTGCAACAAAATTAATAGCTCCTGCCCAAATTAATGTTTTCTTTCTATTCATATCAATACCACTTAATCATTAAAATAAAAAGCAAGTTTTTAATTACTTGCTCTTTTTATCTAATGTAGTTCCTTTCAAAATATCTGCCTTCAATTTAGCAAACTCTTCATCATTGATTAAGTTTTGCTCTCTCATCTTTTGAAGTTTTTCAATTTTTTCCATTACTTTATCAATATCAACTTCTTTTTGTTCTTCAGCTTCTTCGCCAAATTTTAAGTTTTCATCTTTAAGACATACAGCAGTAATATATAATGCTCCAACTAATGGGTTAACTACCAAAGTACAAATAATTGCAACTGTTAAAACAACACTTTTCTTTTGATAGAATTCGTTAGAATCATATAAACAAAATCTAATACTAATTCCACCAAAAACTAAACCAACAACTGAACCAGATGTTAGAATAGATGTTAATAGTTGAATTACTGATTCAACTTTGTCGTAGTTAGAAGAATCATCGTTTACAAATTTTTCAATAATTGGTTGAAGTTTTGTTGGTTCAAAAATAGCCAAACAACACAAAATACCGGTTATTAAACCGGACACAATCATAAGTATTGCGCTTGTAAACATTAAAAATTTTTTGGTTTGACTCATTTATTTTTCAACCTTATGTTTAATTACTATATGAATTAAAACATTACTTGTAATATTACTATAAGTATTATATCAAATAAAAGTTATAAATGCAAAACTTTTTTAATACTTTTTTTCTTGTTTTTTTAATATTTTTTACAACTAAATTATGGCTTTAATTCTAGAACATTTTTAGTTTACATTAAAACAAACTTAATTACAATGGTTAATTTAAACAATATAAAATAATTTTAAAATGCAAATTTTTTGTTCTATAAATATTTTATCTAAAATGCTGCAAAATATTTAAGTATTAAATAAATTTTAATTAATTGGTAACCTTTTGGAGTTTTTTATGGTAGAATTACTAAAAAGCAATAATCGTGGAGAGCAAATGTTACAAAATTTAGTTACACCTTTTTGGAATGTTATTTCGCAAATTTTGTGCAGCATTTTATTATTATTTAATATTGGAGAACCTGTTATGCATTCAACCTTAATTGAACATTTATTTAATTGTGACCAAATTATTATTTACAATAACGGAACCGAAATAAAACCTGATAAAGAAATGATTTTTACCGAACTAGAAAAGTTAACCGACAAATCTTATTTTTCACCTGCTTTTGGTGTTTCGCTTCACGAACAAACTTTACAAGCAAAACAAAAAGGAATTTGGATTGAATTTGTTTATAATGAAACACACGAATTTGCTGAAATGCCCTTTGACAAACTTTTAATTGAACTTAAACCAAACTTTTACGGATTTAATTTAATTAGATATCAAAACGGAAAATATGAAGGCCGTTGCTTTTATTTAAATTTAAATCATTCATCAACAAAGTTTTATGATTTTATTGTTTCATTAACAAAAATTGCAAATTAAAAAACACCTAAATTAAGGTGTTTTTTTGTTGTTTAATTAATAAGTGGTATTGACAAAACAAAATTATTATTATAAAATTTTATTGTTAATATTTTAGGAGAAATTAATGCTAGCAATAAAAAAATATATCTATTCAAAAAAAGGATTTACCATTGTAACAAAAGATAAAACTATTCAAAAAGTTTTACCAAACGGCAAAGTTGTTACAAAGGTAGTTAAATATGATTGCTTAACATCTATTAGCCCACAAGCACTTACAATTGATTCAACTTTAACATTACCCGAAGTTGATTCTATTTCCTTTGCAGCATTTGAAAAAATTAAAAACTCTGACCGTATTTTTAAAATTATTCTCCCTAAAAACTTACAAGAAATTGAAAGAGAACACCATGTTTTACCGTTTTTTTATTTAAAACATTGGGCAACAATTGAAATTGAGCCGGGTGGCAACACAACCTTTTTTATTGAAGATGGTAAACTTTACACAACAGATAAATATAGCACTCCCGAACAAACACCTTACCCTAAAACAGTAGAACT
Source organism: Clostridia bacterium (assembly GCA_045577635.1). Taxonomy (GTDB): domain Bacteria; phylum Bacillota; class Clostridia; order Christensenellales; family UBA1242; genus UBA6345. The sequence continues at coordinate 12,008 of JAZNIS010000054.1, read as the reverse complement.
TGTTTATGCAAATCCATATAACCGAAATAGTGAAAATTCAAAAGCTTCGGTTATTAATTTAACAGATGAAATAACACAACAACCAGAAAGTAAACTTAAACAAATTAAAACTGTTAGAATTAACCCGGGAGCATATAAACAATCTGGATTAAAAACAATTACCGTTTTATTACCAAACAACTGCGAACTTAATTTAAACAGCATACGAACAGCTGATTTACAATATTTTGGTATGCCAGATAATTTTGTTGTTAATGGAAAAACGGTTACACAAAGCCAATTTTTAACACACGGTGCCCGAATTTTAATAGGAATTGAAAACAAAAACGGAAACATTTTTGTTGACCACATAGACGGAACAAACGAAATAGAAAAGTTTTGGAATAACGATGAAAAATGCGAAACCTTAGAAAGTTGGCAAATTGGAATCAAAAGAGAAGAGGCCGGAGTAAATAAATTAACAAGAAGAAAATAAAAGCAGAGAAAATTCTCTGCTTTTTTTAAACACCTTCCAAATTAAATGGTGGAATATATTCTTCACTAGCACTATCAAGTTCCTGCGAAAAACCATTTTTTAATCCAATTTTAATAAAATGATTTAACACCATTTTATATTCTAATGGTTTTAATTTTCGGTTGATTTCAGGATAGTTTTTAGAATTATGATATGGTGTATATTGCCCCATAACACTAACAATTGTTTCTTCACCTAAATTTTCCTTAATCCAATTTAACACATTAAAACTATCGTTAATAAGTCCTGGCAAAACCATATGCCTAACAACAACACCTTTTACAAGCATATCATTTTTAAAAATGTTTTTAGGTTGTTGCTTAACCATTTCCTTAATTGCTTGGGTTGCCACTAAAAAATAATCTTCTGCTTTTGAATATTTTTTGCTATATTCTGCCGAACAATATTTTAAATCGGTCAAATAAATATCAACAAACCCGTTTAATTTCTGTATTGCTTCAACCAAATCGTAACCACTTGTGTTATACACAATAGGAATTTTGGGTTTATAAATTTTTAAAGCTTCAACAATTTGACTTACATAATGCGAAGGTGTAACAAGGTTAATATTGTTTGCACCTTTTTCTTCTAATTCCTTAAAAATTTCTGCCAACCTTTCAACTGTTACTTCCTTACCAAATGCCTCACTTGAAATATCATAGTTTTGGCAGTACACACACTTTAAATTACAACCTGAAAAAAAGATAGTTCCACTACCTTCTTTCCCCGATATTATTGGTTCTTCCCAAAAGTGCAAACCAGCTCTGGCTATTTTAACAGTGTTAGTTACACCACAAAAACCAACTTTTTTATTTCTATCTATTCCACATTTTCGTGGACACAATTCACATTTCATTTTTCACCTAAATTAGTAAACAATTATTTCCAACCCATTGGTGGAATATTTGCTTTTGGTTTGTTTGTAACAGGTTTCTTTTTACTATCTTCCATTAAAGCAACAACAATGTTTAAAATTGAAGCAGCCAAAACACTTATCACCATAACCATAATTCCAAAACCAATTGAATAATAGTTAATTATATCTTTACCCCTAATTAACCCCATTCGGCCAACCACAGTAATTACCGACATCATAACCAAAACCCAAACAGCAAAAAACAAACCAATTAAAAAAATGTTATTTAATTTTTTCTTTTTAATTGATAAAGGTGTAAACACCAACAATAGTAATGATAGTAAAAAACCAGCAGGAGATAAAATTGCTATTGTTTGTGCCGACATTTTTGTTTTTGTTGTGCCCAGCAACATTCGGGTCATTTCTAGTTTAACCGTTTGCTCTTTACTAACCATTCCCATAAAAAAATCAAAACCAGAAAAGGTTAGGTGTTTTCCACCATAGTCATAACAAATAAAAGGCATAAAAAACATAATAGCACTAACCAAAAGTAGCACTGTTGAAACACAGAGCATAAGTTTTGTTTTATTAATATTTTTTAAAAATTTACCTTTCACTATTTTTTATTCCGTTAATTTTTATTACTAAATTTAGTATAACAAATAAACAAAAAAAGCAAAAAAGATATTTGATAATTTTATTACTTTAATTCAACAAACCACTTTCCTGTTTCCTTTTCAAAAAACAAAAAAGTTTCTTGTCCATTTATTTTTACCGTATATCTTTCACCAATTCCACCCACTTTTAAACTTGCAGCATTAACCATTTTTGTCACCTTTGAAATTTCAAATTTCTGCTCATCTAAAACAATTTCCTTTGGAATTTTTTTACCTTCCTCATTAAACCAAACTAAAACAGAAACATAACTTTTTGTCATAAACCCACATCTTTTTGTTTAAATACCTACTGTTCATTGTCGGTTTTAGGTTTAAAATAACTAACAGGATGAATGCCATGAGTTATTCCTTCCGGATTAATTTCTTCAAAATCTTTACTTGCATAAACACTTCCCCGTTTAATAATGTTATATCCAAACCTACCCCTTAAATCATCAACAACAGTTTCAAACTTCTCCTTTTTCTGCATAGTTTGTTCGTTATTAAATAAATTATACTGCACAGGTTTATTATCAAGCCCCGTAACTCTAACCCCAACAGCTCTAACAGTTTTTTGCCAATCAAACTTAAAAATATCAAAACATTGTTTAGCAATTACACTAGCCAAATTTGTTGGGTACTCTAATTTTTTCATTTGCTCAAACGAAACCAAATCATCAGTTTTAATACTTAAACAAACTGTGCTACACCACAACTTTTTATCCCGTAATCGTTTAGCAACAGTTTCGGCAAGTACACTAATAATTGCTCTAACTTCGGCATCGTTTTTTAAATTTCGGGGACAGGTTGTTGAATTACCTATGCTTTTAATTTGTTCAGGATCGTCATATCTTTTTACAGGAGTTTTATCTTCACCATTAGCAAACACCCACAAAGTTTCACCATTTTTACCAAGCAAACTTTTTAAAATTCCAACATCTGTTTTAGCAAGTGCCCCTATTGTTTTTATTCCTGCCTTTTCCAATTTTGCTGTGGTTGCCCTACCAACATATAATAGTTCCGAAACGGGCAAACCCCAAACCAAATCCTTATAATTATCTTCCGAAATTAACGATGTTGCATTTGGTTTTTTTAAGTCACTACCAAGCTTTGCAAAAATTTTATTAAAACTAACACCAATACTAACAGTTAAGCCAAATTCTTCTAAAACTCTTTTTCTAATTTTTTCGGCAAGGTTAAATGCTTCATTAAACGATTTAACAACATCACTAACATCAAGCCATGCTTCGTCAATACCAAAACTTTCAACTTTATCGGTATATTCCCTATACATATCTTTAACCAATTTTGAAACATAATAATACCTTTCAAAATTTGCCTTAACACACACTAAATCTTCTAAACATTTTTGTTTTGCTTCCCAAACAGTATCGCCTGTTTTTACACCATACTTTTTTGCAATATAATTTTTTGCAAGCACAATGCCATGCCTTTTATCTTCATCACCAACAACAGCAACTGCTTTGTTTCTAATGCTAGGATTATATAAACACTCAACACTAGCATAAAAATTATTTAAATCGGAATGCAAAATAAACCTAGACACCATTAACTCCTTATTCTAGAACATTTGTTCTATTATAAAATATAAAACTGTTTTTGTAAAGTGTTTAACAGTTACCAAATTCTACAAAAAAAAGAAACCATAACGGTTTCCTTTTTTTAATTAAGTACTTTATTTTTTTCGTTTTCTTCTTCATCTTTTGGACGGTCAATAAACTCCCACATTAAAGATGTTTCAGGCAACAATCTTTTATCTAAACTATCACTTTCGTCAAAAGCTTTTAAAAAACTAATTTGGAAATTTACATCACGATTATTAACAACAATTTCAAAGAAATCTCTTTTATATAATGCTAATTCAAATTCGTGAGTTGTGTTAATATGAAAATCGGCAGCATCTTTAAAAGGTGCAATATAATCATCTTCTGCTTCGCAAACATTATGCCAAGTTTTAATTGTGTTTTCAGGTGATTTACCCCTTCTTCTAACATCTCTAACCATACGACGAATTAAACGAAGGTTTCTAATACCAATTTTTGCATATTCGTTAGATTTAAAACCTTTTAAAGCATCAACATAAACTTTAAAAACTTCTTTTGTTCCCAAATGATTAATAAGTTCTGGGTTTAAAACATGTAAACCTTCAAAAATAATAATAGTGTCTTTATCGTAATCTAATTGATATTCATTTTCTAAATTTAAACCACTAACAAAATCATATCTAGGGAATCCAGCAGTGCCCTTTTTAAACAGTTCACTAAAACACCTTTCCATTTGTTTTAAGTTAACAGCAGCCAAACCGTCAAAGTCCTTCATACCATTTGGTAAAAGTGGAGTGTCTTCACGGTTAACAAAAAAGTCATCCATACTAACAATTATTGCTTTAATTTTTTTATGTCCCAAAATTTCTTTTAAAATGTGAGCAGTTGTTGTTTTTCCTGCACAACTTGGGCCAGAAAGCAAAATAATTTTAGGTCTTTTTTTAGCTTTTAAACATTGTTGTGTTAGTTTAAAAAGTTGGCTACGATACGAACTTTCATTATCTAACATAACCTTAATGTTGTTATCTCTTAATTTTTCATTAACTTTTTTAATATCAATAAATTCAGTCATATTTTATCCTTATTTTTTTACTTCAATCCTTGTTTTTCCACCCATATATGGTTGAAGAGCAGCAGGAATATTAATGCTTCCGTCTTCGTTTAAGTTATTTTCAAGGAATGCAATTAATGCTCTGGTTGATGCTAAAACAGTATTATTTAAAGTGTGTAAATAATAATTACCTTTTTCACCTTTTGCTCTAATACCTAATCTTCTAGCTTGTGCATCACCTAAAGTTGAACAAGAACCAACTTCAAAATATTTTTGTTGTCTTGGGCTCCAAGCTTCAACATCACAGCTTTTAACTTTTAAATCTGCTAAATCGCCACTGCAACATTCCAAAGTTCTAACAGGAATGTTTAAACCACGGAAAATTTCTACGGTATAAGCCCACATTTTGTTATACCATTCCATACTATCTTCTGGTTTGCAAATAACAATCATTTCTTGTTTTTCAAATTGATGAACTCTGTAAATTCCTCTTTCTTCAATACCATGAGCTCCAACTTCTTTCCTGAAACATGGACTATAAGAAGTCATGGTTATAGGAAGTTCGGTTTCTTTAATAATTTGGTCTTTAAATTTACCAATCATACTATGTTCACTAGTACCAATTAAAAATAAATCTTCACCTTCAATTTTATACATCATAGCATTCATTTCAGCAAAACTCATAACACCATTAACAACATCGCTTCTAATCATAAATGGTGGAATGCAATAAGTAAAATCTTTGTTAATCATATAATCTCTGGCATAGTTAATCATGGCAGTAACTAATCTTGCTGCATCACCCATTAAATAATAAAAACCATTACCACTTGTTCTGCCAGCACTGTCTTTATCTAAACCACCAATTTTAGCCAAAATATCAGCATGATAAGGAATTTCAAAATTAGGAACAGTTGGTTCGCCAAATTTTTCAATTTCAACATTTTCGCTATCATCTTTTCCAATAGGAACAGTTTTGTCAATAATGTTAGGAATTGTCATCATCAACTTTTTAATTTCTTCAACTAAAACAGCTTCTTCTTTTTCAATTTCAGCAATACGGTTGTTATTTTTAACAACTTGTGCCTTAATTTCGTTTGCTTCTTCTAATTTTTTTTCTTTCATAAGTAAGCCAATTTGACCACTTAATTTATTACGGCTTGAACGAAGTTCATCACCTTCTGCTTTTAAAGCACGATTTTTAGTATCTAGTTCAATAACTTTATCAACATATTCAAGTTTATTATGTTGAAATTTTTTCTTCATATTTTCTTTAACTAATTCTGGATTAGTTCTAATTAAATTAATATCTATCATTTTGTTTTCTCCTGTTTTTAAAATAAGTGTAAAAAAGTTTGGTTAACTTTGTAACCATAATTTAGTTATCCCTTACGGGAAATATTAACTCTTTTTGCAAAACACTTAATTTTAATAAACATAATTTGTTCCTTTTAAAATGTCGCTAATAAAAGTATAACCCATAAAAAGCGAAATTACAACTTAAAATTTAATACATAGTATTAAAATATAGTAAAACAAACACAAAAAACATAAAAATGCCAACCTATAAGTTGACATTTTTATGTTTTGGCTAAAAGGGATTTATGGATGCAAGAAATTTATCTCGCATCACTAATATAACAAATACTTTTTATTTTTTATTGGAAAATTTAAAAAGTTTTTTAATTTTTTTAATTTTATTTTTAAAAAACAACAAATTATATTAATAAAAACTAAAATTTAACATAATTTTCAAAACTGTGTTCCCAATTTGTTTTGTTTTGCGACCACTCTGTTCTAAACTTTTCAACCTTTATAGCTAAATCATTTACCCATGTTAAATAGCTATTATAAAAATCGTTATAATTACCCATATTTTTAAAGTGTTCATTTAAAACAGCTTCGTTATTTTTAATTAACTCATCTTTTCTAGAACTCATTAAACCTTTTAAGGTGTTAAACTTTTCCTTAACAATTTTTAATTCTTGTTCAATTTGCGATAGGCATTGAGATCTAAAATTATTAATATTTTCCTTATATTGGCTTATTTGTTTGTTTAAAAGTTGTTTATATTCTTGAAATTTTAAACCATTAACTTCTCTGCCTTCAAGTTCTTCTTTTGCATCTAACAAAAACCTTTCATGTCTTGCAATTTCTATTTGTAAAGCAGCTTTTTCTTGTAAACTTTCTACTGTTGCAAGTTGATTTCTTAAAGACACTAATTTTGTTTCAAAATAATTAACTTTATCTTCACACAAGGCAGTTTCTGTATTCCAAGTGGTTTCAAAATTGTTTAGTTTTTGTTCAAATTCCGTTAATTTAATTTTTGCTTCGGTTCGTTTACTGTTAAAAGTGTTGTTAATAGGCGAAATGTGACAAAATAATTCCTCTAAAACAAAATCACTTTTAAACCTTCTTTTTAAATTAATATAATTTTCACAAAGTCGTTTGTTTAAATTTTTAACACTTTCATTTTTTAAATTTATTTGCTCTTCTTCGGTTAAATCATATTCTAACGAGCATACCATATCAACAAGTTCTTGCTTGGAATCAAATTCAGTTAAAACAACACCATAAATTTGATTTGTTAAATAAAAATTTTTAATTATATCTTTTGCATTTTCTAAAAGTTTTCGTTGTTTAGAATCATCTTCATTAATAGCAGAAATTAAAACTGCATTACTAATTTCTGTTGGTTCAACATTTGGATCAATATAACCTGCTATTGTTGCAAGTGTAACAACCCTTTCAACAACATCGTTAACATTTTTACCAATAAAATTTTCATCACCAATTAATAATTGTGCATGTTTGTTTTTTGCTAAACACACCACAACCGAATCGTTTTCATCTAGCATTAAATCAATGCTTGGATTAATATCTATACCAAACTTTGTAACTATATTTTTTTCAGGATATAACATTTTGTTTAAAACAGGAAGGAAGATTAAAAACAAAGTAAATAATAACATTGTTAAAACCATAATTCCAGAAATAAACATAATATTTTGCTTTGTTTTTATTGCAACAGTGCCATTAGAGTTAATGGCTTCATAAACAGGTTTTAGGTCTTTTTCTACCTTTTTAGATTTTACCTTGTTTAACACTTTGTTACTATCTGGCAAACTATCTTCAATTTCTAACTTTAATCTGTTTAACAAGTTTTTACGATTCATGTTTTTCCTCCTTTTTTAATACTTTTTGTAATTTTTTAATAGAGTTATTATATGTCCAAAGCACACTTCCAAGTGGCTTATTTAAAATCTTTGCAATCTCTCTATGTTTATATCCATAAACAGCATATAAAATAACAACTTGTAACTCAAAATCGTTTAAACAATTTTTTGCAATTTTAAAAATAGGCATATCATCTCGTGCAAAGTTTTTATCGGTTACTGCCGTTAAATATTCATGTTCGGTTGTGTCTAACACATCAATTTTATTGTTTTTGTTTAAATAATTTAAACTTAAATTTCGGGCTATGGTTAAAATCCATGCATAACCATTTGTTCCATCTTTGTAATATAAAATTTTTTCTTTAATTTTTAAATAGGTGTCTTGCATTATATCTTCGGCAGCATATGGATTTTTAACAATACTTAAAACCAACGAAAAAACACCCCTTTTTGTTAAGTGATATATTCCGTCAAAGGCCTCATTATCGCCCCGTTTTAATTTAATCAAGTATTCATCTAATAGTTTTTTATCCATATTTTCCATTTCAACCAATCAGTTAATAAACAAAACCAAATCGGTTTTTATTTGAATTATAATTTATAATAATTTGTTTTGCTGCCAAACTAATATTGTTTATATAATATATGTTACCACAACAAATAATTATTAAAAAGTTAATTCAGTAAATTTAGGGTATTGACACGGTGTTAAATAAAATGTAAAATTAAGTTGTACATTAACCTAATTACTTATTATAATAGTATTAAAGGAAAAAAATATGACTAGTAAAAAATTAAACATTATTTTAATAGTATTTTTAGTTTTGTTTTCAGTAATTTTTGGTGTTACTGCTGCATTAAAACAAAAAGAACTAGATCGTTTAGATAGAGAACACGATAAAGCAGTGCAAGATGCTATGAATCAAGCAAATCAAGATATTAATAACAACAATAGCACAACTGAAAAAAATCAAAATTCAAATAAATCAAGTTTACCATTTAACTCAAACGGAAAACTTACAGCAAACGATTTTTATAACATTTGTTACAGATAAAAATAACAACCAAAAATGGTTGTTATTTTTTTACTTGTTTTTATTAAAATAAGATAAAGGAATGTTTATTATATGCCTACAACTATTACACAAATTAAAATTATAAAGTTCTTCATCGGTTGTTAACAGTTTTCCACAATTTGTGCAAGTTACACCATATAAATTTACGAAGGATTTTTGATTTAAAAACATTTTACAATTTGTCCTTTTTTAATATATACTTTAACTATAAAATATAGTTAAGCAAAATTAGTTTTTGAATTAATTTTAATTTTATGCTTAATATTTGGAGGATATTATGGCAAACGAAAAAAAGACCCCTGAAACAACAACAGAAGAAGTTAAAGTTGGAACTTTTACTAAAAAAGTTGCAAACACTCAACCTGTTACAAAAGAAACTGCTTTAAAAACAAAAGATGTTCAACCATTTGTTCCTAGTCAAGATGCTGTTGAAAACAAAAAATATGCTTGGTGGGCTTACATTTTATTCTTTATTCCACTTTTACTTAACTCACAAAGTCCTTTTGTTAGACATCATGCAAACGAAGGTTTAGAAATTAACATTTTTGATGCAGTTGGTTTAATTTTACTTTTAATTGGTGCTTTGGCTAAACCAGCAGTTGCTTCTTGGCATGCATTATTAATTATTTTTGTTTTACTTGGTTCAGGACTTTTAATTTTAACAACAATTACAAAAATTTATATGATTTACTCTACATTAAAAGGTAAAGAAACAACTACTCCTTGGATGTGGGATTTAAGAATTATTAAATAACAAATAAAAAAGAACAGATTAATTCTGTTCTTTTTTTATTACATTTTTGAAATAGCAGGAATGTTAACAATTTTAAATCCGTTTTCAAAAACAACTTTAACCATGTTTACAACAGCTAAATTTGTATTGTTAACTTTTCCATTATCAATAATTCGGTTGTTAGTGTAAAATTTATTAAACTCACTTGCAATTTCCATAAGTAATCTAACAATCAAGCAAGGTTCTTGTTTTTCGTAAGCATCAACAACAGTTTGTGGAAATTTGTTTAAAATTTTAATAAGTTCGTAACTATTTGTATTCGCTAATTCCGAAAAATCTAAACTGTTTAAATCAACTGTAACCCCTGCTTTTTCTAAAATACTACAACATCTAGCATAAGTATATTGCATATATGGTGAAGTTTCACCGTCAAAATTCAAACTTGCTTCCATATCATAAACAGTATCTTTTACTTTTTCATATTTAGTAGCTTCAAAAGAAATTGCACCAACGGCAACTTGTTTAGAAACAAGTTCTGGATCAGAAACTTTTGTTCCCCTTTCTTCCATAATTTCTTTACTTTTGTTAATACCAGCTTCTAACAAATCTTTAAGTAAAGCTTGTTTACCCATTCTGCTTGCAATTTTTCCTGTTGGCAAACTATATCTGCCATAAGCTAAATGTTCTAGTTTTCCAGCATAAGGTTTTTCTAACAATTCAACAATTTTAAATAATTGTTTAAAGTGTAATTTTTGTGCAACATCTGTTACATAAATTGCTTTATCAAACTTATAGTTATTATATCTATCTTCAACTGCTGCAAGGTCACGAGTTAAATATAAACTTGTTCCATCGCTTTTTTGAATTAAGGCAATTCCTAAACCATATTCTTCTAAATCAACAACAGTTGCACCTTCACTAATTTTGGTTAAACCTTTTGATTCTAACTCATCAACAACTGCTTGCATTTTATCAGAATAGTAACTTTCGCCTCTCCAACTATCAAAGTAAGCACCAAGTTCACCACAAAGTCGTTCAACTTCACCTCTGCAAAGTTCAATAATCCAACTAGAAAGTTCAAGTGCTTCTTTATCGCCTTCTTCCATTTTTTTAAACCAAGCTCTAGCTTCGTCATTTAAACTTTCATCGTTATCTGCTTCTTTATTAAACTTAACATACAAATCCTGAACAGCATCAACACCTTTAGCTTCAACTTCTTCTCTGTTACCCCATCTTTTAAATGCAGTAATCATTTTTCCAAAAGGTGTGCCATAGTCACCAACATAGTTAATAGAAACTGTGTTGTAACCCAAGTTTGCACAAATGTTTTTCATAACCAAACCAATAATGGTTGTTTTTAAATGACCAATGTGCATATATTTTGCAAGGTTAACACTTGAATAATCTAAAACAACTGTTTGTCCGTTAAAAGTGTTTGCCTTACCAAAATTTTCTTGTTCAGTTAAAATTTCTTTTGCAATACGGTTAGCAACAATTTCTCTTTTTGTAAAAATGTTTAAATATCCATTAACAGCTTCAACCTTTTCAATTAAACTTGTTTCGGTTAGTTGTCCATTAATGTCGGCACTAACATTTGCTGCAATTTGCATAGGAGAAGTTTTTAATTCCTTTGCAAGTGGAAAACATGGCAAACAAACATCACCGTTTTTAATATCGGAACTTAAAACAAACATTTTTTCGTAAGCAGTTAAGTCAACCGACAAATTCATTAATTTTATTTCGTTAAGTATTTCTGTTTTTAAATTCATTATTTTATCCTTAAAATTTATTACTTTAAATAATAACACATATAAAAATAATTTAAAACAATTTAAACACAAACATATTTAAAATTAAAAATAAACTTAACAAAATTAAATAAACACTAAACCAAATTAAATTTTTATTTTTAACAAATTTTAACATTAATTTTATGCTTAACAGTCCACTAACAAAACTAAATAAAAATCCAACTGATAATGTTATTGCCGGAATTGTTACAACAACATTTCCCGTAAAAATTTCTAACAACTCAAACAACATTCCAGCAACAATAATTGGTATTGAAAGTAAAAAAGAAAAGTCAGCCGAATCCTTTTTATTAACACCACAAATTAAACCCGTTGCTATTGTACTACCACTTCGGCTTATGCCCGGAAACACTGCAACACCCTGCATTACACCTATTAACAATGCTTGTTTATAATTAATGTTTAAATTTATTATACTATCACTTATTGTCATAAACTCTGTGGTTTTTGCTAAATTGTTATTAGTATTGTGTTTATTTCTAACAATTTGCGAAACTGCTAAAATTATTGCAGTTATTAAAAAACCTACAATAATAAAGTTTCCACTAAAACTTTTTTCAACAATTTCTT
>JAZNIS010000053.1:0-1810 GCA_045577635.1 Clostridia bacterium | reverse complement strand
TGATGGATTAATTAAATACTATCCTGTTGTAAATCAATCTGTTTCTGGTTTGGTTTACGATAACTATGGCACAATTAGTGATGTTGTAAATAACATGACAATTACTTATTCTGGTACACCATCACAAATAATGAAAACTATGGTTTCTGGTATTGTAAGTAATAACTGGGGAACAGTTATTCAATCTGCAAATAAAGGCGAATTAAAAGGTGCTATTGTTGGTGGTATTGCATATTCTAACCAAAAAGTAATAACACTTTCTTACAACACAGGTAAAATCACCGCAGTTGCTATTGGTGCTGGTAACCAAGCATTAGCAGGTGGTATTGCTGCTAGAAATATGGCTTTAGGTAGCGATATTGGTTCAATTACCTACTGTTACTCAATTCTAACAACATTAGAAGCAAGCAGTTCTTCAACTCTTGCCGAAGATAAAGCTTATGCTGGTGGTATTGTTGCCGATAATGGTGTTGGAACATCTACATTAATGGGTTGCTATGTTGTAATGAAATCAACAGCAAGCATTAATAATGGTGTGTTTGGTGTAATTGTTGGTATGGATGGTGAAAAAGATAAAGTTGCTGTTAAATATAGTGGAAACTACTATATTTCTAGTGTTGCTGTTAATGAAATGGGTAATGATGCAAGTTGTGATATTGCACAACAAGAAAATAGTATAAATAATTTAACTTCTTCATTAGTTCAAAATCATTCAACAATTTATGTTGCAGATACTAACACAATTAATAGTGGTTACCCTGTATTTGTTTGGCAAAATGATAATGCTTAATTTAACAATTAATAGTTGTAAAATTAGTTGGTAAAACAAGCAATAATGCATATAATATTATTAATAAAACAACCTAAAATGTGGAGAGCAATTTCCACATTTTAAGGTTAAATATAAGAGATGGTAGAAATGGGAAGAAATATTTACAAGCGAAAAAACAAAGTATTAGAATTGGCCTTTATAGTAATTAGAAACATTTGCTTGGCATTTTTAATTGCACTAGTTTTCTCTTTTGCTTTTGGATATAAATTTTTAAACATTTTAACAGGTTCCATGACCCCTACAATGCCGGTTAACACCGTAGTAATTATTAAAGAAATTCCTATGGAAGACATTGAAGTTGGTGATGTTGTAACATTTAAAATGGGTGATAGTAATGTAACCCACCGTGTTGTTAAAATTGATAAAACTAATCCAAGAAACATTGTTTTACAAACACAAGGAGATGCTGCACAAAACCAAGGAACTAGGGAAACAGTTACAAAGGAAAACTATGTTGGAACAGTAATTTATTACATTCCAAACCTAGGCGAACTACTTGAAATTGTTAAAAATAATATGGCAATTATTGTTGTTTGTGTTGTTTTGGCATTATTCATTATTACTTATAGTTAAAAATAAATTTACACATAATAAAATAGGTATAGAAAGATAATTTCTATACCTATTTTTGTTGCTTTCTTAACCATATAATTGCTTTACAAAAAACCTTAAAAAAAGTAAAATTAAAATAAGGAAAATTGTGTACAGAAGATGGATAAAAAATTTAACCGAATTAATTTTTCAATATTTATGAGTTCAATAGCGATGGTTTTAATTATTGTTTTGCTTGCACCTGCTGCTAATTGTTCGTTTAAAAATGAATTAAAGAAATATTGGTCAGAAATGTCTGGGTCGTCATATAATGTAACCCAATTATCTTGTTCAATTGCAACCTGATTTGTTTGAATAATCCAATGTGCACCATCTAAATCGGTGTAATGGTTGTGTGGACCTTCATCATCAGTAATAGCAATAAAA
>JAZNIS010000052.1:0-1544 GCA_045577635.1 Clostridia bacterium | reverse complement strand
TCTTAATTCTCTTCCCGCCTGCTCAATAGTTTTTAAGTTTTCGTTTGCGAACTTAAGCGTGTTAATGCTTTTCACAATAAAATTAACATTGTTTCTTTCACAAAAATATTTAACAAAATTCTGGTCTCTTAACGCCTCTGCATCCCTTAAGTTATGATTAATATGAACAGCATAAAACTTAAACGAACAAACCTTATTATATTTATTTATTAGGTCTATCAGACACATAGAATCAGCCCCTCCAGAAACACCCACAAGGACACAATCATTTTCATTAATAAACTCTTTCAAAACATTTATATCTAATGCCATAATAACTCCTAAAGCTATTATACACACATTCTAAACTTTTTTCAATATTTTTTAAACTTTACAAGAAACCTTAAAAGCAATAACTGTTTTATCATCTTTATTTTCTAAATCTCTACTCTGTGCCTCCTCTAAAATAATCGATGCCAAAAGTTGAACATTTACAACCCTTTCATTGTTAACAAAATGTAAATATTCTTCATGGCAAGAAAAACTATCAACAACACCATCACTTGTTAACACAACAATATCTTTATCTTTAAGTAAACACTTTTTAACCGAAATTTTAATATTATCTATAACACCCAAAGGTAAGCTGTCTTGAACAATCAACCTAGAAGTATTTTCACTTTTAATAACTGAACAAGTTGCGCCAACCTTAATAAAATCAACAGAGCCGTCTTTTTTGTCAAACACACAAGCATCAAATGTGGTAAAATTTTCTCCACCATAAGGTAACAAAAGTTTGTTTAAACTTGATAATATTAATTCACTTGAAAAGCCGGCTTTATAAAAGTTTTCAATTAAGTTTAACGCTATGCCGGAAATTTCATTTGCACTTTTCCCGTGCCCCATACCATCACTTATTGCAAATAAAACTCTATCTCCACCCAAGTTTATCAAAGAATAATTATCGCCCGAAACATCATTTTCTTCTTTACTTTTGCTTGCAAAACCTAAACTAATTTCATATTTAGGTGAAGGAATAAAACTCACTAAACTCCACCCAGCAAAGCCACTCATTTTACACTCTTCTCTTGAAAAATTTATTTTAAAAACAGCTTTTAAGCATTCATTAACTTGTTCATTTAAAGCATCTTTATTTCTTATCGCCATAATAATTTTTTTAACACCATTATCATTTTCAATAACCATCACTTCGTTTACAACAATATTATATAAAGTTAGTTCGTCTAGCAAAACTCTCCCCGTCTTAATATTAACCCTTTCACCAAAAACAACCATGTTTGATAATTCTTTTAAAATCAAACTAGTTCCTTCAAACTGTTCAGAAACAATAACCTTATTTGAATCATCTGCTTTAATGTCTTTTGTGTATGCTCTAAAGTTTTCAAGATTGTTATTTATCTCATTTATTAGTCCGCTTAGCCTAGAACATTGTTTTGTTAAAAAATTATTTGCATCAACAAGCGAAACTTTCTGTTTATCTATGCCAAATTTAAACAACTGATTTATTGCCGAACAAACACCTTCTTGATCTCTGCAACTTTGAT
>JAZNIS010000051.1:0-4933 GCA_045577635.1 Clostridia bacterium | reverse complement strand
CAAGAACAAGTTATGAAAATTGTTCAAGATTTAGCAGGTTATACCCTTGGTAGAGCAGATAGTGTTAGAAAAATGATGGGTAAGAAAAAATTAAAAGACCTTCAACAAGAAAGGGAAGTTTTTATAAATGGTTGTGAATCTAAAAACGGAAAACCGGGTGTTGATGGTGTTTTAAAACGGGGTGTTGATAAAGATGTTGCAAACAAACTTTGGGACGAAATGGAAAAGTTTGGTTCGTATGCATTTAACAAATCACATGCTGCGGCATATTCGCATGTAACTTATCAAACAGCATATTTAAAAACATATTACGAACCAGAATTTTTAACAGCCGTTTTAAATAACCGTATTACTAACATTGAAGAAATTAAAAACTATGTTACCTATGCCAAAGAAGAAAAAATTGATGTTTTGCCACCAGATATTAACAAATCTAAAACAATGTTTAGCTGTGATAAATCAGGTAAAATTAGGTTTGGTTTGGCAGCATTAAAAGGTGTTGGTATTAGCATTATTGATACAATTATTGCCGAAAGAGAAGCAAATGGTGAATTTAAAAATATTGTAGATTTTGTTAATCGTTTTGATGGTAGTGTGTTAAACAAAAGGTGTATGGAAAGTTTAATTTTAAGTGGTGCTTTTGATTGCTTTAAAGTTAAAAGGTCACAATTAATGCAAGTTTACACAACACTATTAGATAGAGCCAATAGTGATAGAAAAACCAGAGCAAGTGGACAGTTTAGTTTGTTTGATAGTTTGTTAAAAACCGATATTGTTAACGATATTAGTTATCCAAACATTCCTGAATTTGATGAACAAACAAAACTTAAACTTGAAAAAGAAGTTGTGGGTGTTTACATTTCTGGCCACCCATTAAGTAATTACAGCAGAAAGTTTAGTGAATATAATTTAACTTCTGATATGTTACAAGTTGAAGCAGAAGAAGATCAAATGATTGATGAAACCGATGAAACTGAACAAACATACGAAGGTTTAACCGATGGTATGGAAGTTACTTGTGGTGGAATTATAGTAGAAATTAAAAAGTTACTATCTAAACGAGACAAAAAAGAGATGGCTTTTGTCAAAATAGAGGACTTATATGGTGTTGTTGAGTTAATGTTTTTCCCACAATCTTATGCTAAATTTAAGGAACAAATTAACCCAGATGCACTTGTTACCATTCATGGTAAATTAAGTATTAGAAGTGGTGAAAAACCTGTTGTGATGGTTGATAATGTTATTCCATGGGATTTAAGTAAAGGTCAACAAGAAGAAGTTAAAATTCAAACATTATATTTAAAATATGATGTTAGCAACATTTCACTTCACGATGATATTTATAAAACATTATCATCTTTTCCAGGTAACAGTCCTGTTGTGGTTGTTGACTTAAACAACAAACCATTTAAATTAAATGTAAAAGTAAATCCAAACGGATTCTTGTTAAATGAACTTCATGCATTTATTGCAGATGAGTTTATTAAATTAAAATAAGTTAGTAACTGAATTTTATTTTATAAAAAAAATAATTCATGTTAAAATTTGTTAGAGGAAATTAAAATGATTAAAATTGCAGTTTTATGTAGTGGTGGCGATAGCCAAGGAATGAATGCTTGTGTTCAAACCATTGTTAATATGGCAAGTGCACATAACATTACTGTTATGGGTATTAGAAGGGGTTACCAAGGATTAATTGAAAACGATTTTATTGAACTTACTCGTGAATCGGTTGCAAACATCGGTAATTTAGGTGGTTGCTTTTTAAAGGTTGCCAGATGTTTAGAATTTAAAACTCCTGCTGGTGTTAAAAAAGGATATGAAAATCTTGTAAAAAATTGCATTGATTATTTAATTGTTGTTGGTGGAAACGGTTCTTATCGTGGTGCAATTGAATTAAGTGAAATGGGTGCAAAGGTTATTGCTTTACCAGGAACAATTGATAATGATTTATTCTACACCGATAGAACTTTGGGTTTTGATACTGCTGTTAATAATGCAGTTTCAACAATTGATAACATTAGGCAAACAATGGAGGCAAACAATCGTGGTTTAATTGCTGAAGTAATGGGTAGAGAATGTGGTCATATTGCATTAAATGTTGCAGTTGCAGTTGGTGCTCATTCACTTGCAATTAAGGAAGTTGAAACAACTATTACAGATATTGTTTCTGATGTTAAACAATGTTTACAAAAAGGTATTGAAAGCCCTGTTGTTGTTGTTAGTGAAGCAGTTGATTACACCATTGATGATGTTAAAGCCGCCCTTGAAAGAGAATGTGGTATTGAATGTAGGGCTTGTGTTGTAGGTTATGTTCAAAGGGGTGGTGCTCCTACCGTTATGGATAGATTACTTGCTATTCAATTAGGTATTAATGCTATTGAATTAATTAGTAAGGGAACATACAATGTTGCATTAGGAATTAGAAACAATAATATTTTCTATATGAAACTTAATGAAGTTTATTCTTTAAATGATGAATTTAATAAACTACTTTACAGGCAACTTCGTAACTTACACAATTTAAAATAAAAAAGAAAAAGATATAACTTAATTGTTATATCTTTTTTAATTAATTGCTATTAGTGTTATTGTTACAGTTGTTCGTTTGATTGTTGTGGTTATGGTGTTCTTGATTAGGGTTATTATAATTTTGCATTTGGCTGGTTTCTTGTGTGGCAAGTTGTTTTTTGTTTGTTAAAAGTTGTTTATCAGTTTCTTTTTTTCCATCAATTTTAATTTTGCCTCTGCCTTTTATTAATGCAAACACTAACCAGACCGAACTTAAACCGATAAAAGCATAAATTATTCGGCTAAAAACATTTGCTTGTGAGCCAAACAATCCCGCAATAAAATCGTATTGTAAAACTCCAATACAAAACCAATTAACCGAACCTGCTAGTGTTAATAAAAAACAAATTAATGAAATCATAATAATTTTCCTTTTTATTTATTGTTAAACAAAAAGTAAAAATTATACATATATAAGTTACAAAAAAACACTGGCAATTAACCAATGTTTTCTAAAACCAACTTTTCAAAGTTTACTGATTCAACAAAGTCATCAGTAAAAAATCTGGTGTTTTTATAAACAGTAAAATCAATTATATGTTTATCTAACACAACAGGTGTTGGAATATCTAATTTTTCTGCAATTTCTCTTACATACTCTTCAAAAATATGAAAATCATAATTTATAACAGTTATTTCACAACTTTTAATAATTTTTGTATCATCAACAATTTTTGCCCAAATTCGCATAATATTAAAACCTTTTATTAATTAGAATAATTAAAATATACAACAAAAAAAATTATTAATCAACTGTTTGACAAACGGAAACAAATTATATATAATTATGCGGTAATAACGGAAGGTTGGGACCAAAATGGGTTTCGCCTTTTTAATTTATTTGTTTTAAAAGGTATTTTTAATCATATTTTAAATTGAAAAATAGTATTAATTACTTATTAAAATAAATAAGCAAACAACCTAAAAATACAATTGCTAGTTTTCAAGGAGGACAGAATATGGCAAACGAAGAATTTTTAACAAAAGAAGGATATAAGGAACTAGAAGACCGTCTAGATTATTTAAAAAGAGTTGCAAGAGTAGAAGTTGCAAATAAAATTGAAGTTGCTCGTAGCTTTGGTGATATTAGCGAAAACTCTGAATATGATGCTGCTAGGGAAGAAGAAGCTTTACTTGCACAAGAAATTTTAGAAATTGAAGAAACATTAAGAAATGCTAAAATTATTAATAAATTAAAAATTGACACAAGCACAATTGGTGTTGGTAATACTGTTGTTGTTGACGATTTAGAATTTGAAGAAGAATTAACCTTTAAAATTATGGGTAGTTTTGAGGCTGACCCAACCAAAGGTTTGATTTCTAATGAAAGCCCATTAGGCAGAGCTTTAATTGGTGCTAAAAAAGGTGACATTGTTGAAGTTGTTACACCTGCTAGCAAAGCTAAATATAAAGTTAAAGATATTAAAGCATAATTTAAATAAAGTAAAAGAGTTAAGGGAAAATCCTTAACTCTTTTTTTATTTTTAAAACATTGAATCTCTGTTTTTATATTCTTCAATTAATAATTCTGCCATTTGTTTGGGTGATTCAACACAACCCTTTTCTAACCATAAACGACAAAGTTCTTTCATACCTGCACCAAAAAAACTTGCTCTGTAAAATAAGCTGTTTTTTTGTTTAGTGTCGGCATTTATCTTTTGGCTTATATGTTCTAAACATTCATTTTTTGTTTGCTTTTCTGCTATTGTTATGTATGGAATATTTAAAAAAGCATTGTAAAAAAGTTTATTTTCTTTAACAAAAGAAAACATTTCAATCATTGCTTCATGATTTTGTCTTTCGCCATAATTAAAAATATTTGCTGTTCCTTGTGCAAATTTATTTTCTATTTTAATAATTAAATCATTAATATCGTCATAATGACAATAAAAGGTGCTACGGTTTACTCCTGCTTGTTTACAAACTTGGCTAATTGTTATTTCTTCGTATTTATAATTGTTTAGTAGTGAAAGAAATGCTGTTTCTATTTTTTCGCTACTCATTTTATATCTTGAATTGTTTTTTATATTCATTTTTATAACCCCTTTTTATTATTCCAACAATTGTTTTATTAATGTTGCCACTTGTCAATTGTGATTCGTTGTATTTCAAAATGTAATTTACTATAATTTTATTAACAAGTCAAGTGTTGGAATAATGGTTGGCTTAAATTTAAAAAATTGAGCAGGAGTAAATTTATGGCAGATAAAAAAGTAGAAACTGAAAAAAATGACAACATCTTTAAAAAAGCTGGAAGGGGATTAAAGAAAGCTTTTAAAGATATGGGAGAAAGTGCAAAGGCACAACACGAAGTAGATAAAGCAAATTTTGCTGCTGCAAAGGCAGAGGCAAAGGCAAACTT
>JAZNIS010000050.1:0-5521 GCA_045577635.1 Clostridia bacterium | reverse complement strand
ATTATATAAATTGTCAATATGACTTTTTATTAATACATAACAAAAAAAGCAGGTGTTTCCTGCTTTTTTATTATTAACCTAAATATTTATTAACCATTTCTAGAATTTGTTTTTCTTGACGGAAACCAACTGCTCTTTCAACTTCAACACCATTTTTTAATAAAACCATTGTTGGAGTTGTTAACACACCATATTGTTTAACTAAATCAACATTTTTATCAACATCAACTTTTAAAATAGCAACTTTTCCTTCCAATGTAGCATCTGCTTTATCTAAAATACCAGAAAGCATTTTACATGGCATACACCAAACACCAAAAAATTCAACTAAAACAACTTCATTACTATTTAATTCTTTTTCAAATTCTTCTGCATTAATTTCTTTAACCATACTTATTTCCTTTTCCTTTGAAATTTTATTTTAATATTTGCAAAATTATTTTATTAATTCATTAATAACAAAACCTGCTAAAACACAGCCACACATTGAAGGATAATACGAAATACTTCCAACAACATCACCATTAGGTGTTGCGGGATTTTTAGTAAACACAACATTATGTTTTTCAATGTTTAATTCTCGTAGTTTCTTTCGCATAATTTTTGCTAAACCATCATTATAAGTTTTATAAATATCTGCAACTTCAAAACTAGGAATATCACATCTGTTTCCAGCACCCATAGCACTAACAATTTTAATGTTTTTATTATGGCATGTTTCAATTAATGTAATTTTGTTAGTGACAATATCAATAGCATCTACAACATAGTCAAATTTGTCACTAAAAATTTCTTCTTTATTTTCCTCACTAAATTTTAACGGAACAGCTTTTATTTTTAAATTAGGATTAATATCTAACAATCTTTCTTTTAAAACATCAACCTTTAATTTCCCAACAGTTGAATTTAAAGCGATTATTTGGCGATTAATATTTGATTTTGAAACAACATCAAAATCTATGATAGTTATTTCTCCAACACCCGCTCTAACAAGCATTTCACAAACATATCCACCAACACCACCAACACCAAAAACAGCAACATGGCTATTATTAAGTTTCATTAAACCGTCAGTTCCAATTAACAGTTCTGTTCGTTCAGCGAAAGACATAAAATTATCCTTTATAATATTTAACTAATTCTTCTTTTGCAAGTAATGTTTGTTCACCATTTTTTAAGTTTTTAACATTAAACTTACCTGTTTTTAACTCATCTTCACCAATAACCAACACTGTTTCAGCATTAATTTTATCAGCATATTTAAATTGAGCTTTTAAACTTCTTTCAGTTAAGTTCATTTCAGCAGAAATACCGCTATCTCTTAACATTCTTGTAATTTCAATAACCGGTTTTAAATCGGTTGTGGCATTCGCAACATAAACTTGTAGTTTTTGTTTGTTTTCAACTTTAATACCTTTATTTTCAAGATAAATTAATAATCTTTCAATACCAATACCAAAACCAATTACAGGCATAGGTTTTCCACCAAGTTCTTCAATAAGATTATTATATCTTCCGCCACCACCTAAAGCATTTTGACCAAGTTTTTTATCTTCATCAATAAATTCAAAAATTAAGTTAGTATAATAATCCAATCCTCTCACAAGAAGTGGGTTAAATTTATAATTTACACCAGCACCATCAAGTAAAGTTTTTAATTTTTCAAATCTTGTATTACAGGTATCACATAAGAAATCAGTAATTTTAGGTGCAGCTTTTGAATATTCTTTACATTCATCAACCTTACAATCTAAAATTCTTAATGGGTTTGTTTCAAATCTCTTTCCACAATCTGGGCACATTTTACCAATTACAGGTTTAAAATATTCCTTTAATGCTTGAACATATCTCTTTCTGCAATCAGAACAACCCAAATTGTTAATTAATACAGTTGGATTAATACCAAAAGATTTATAAAAATCAGCTGCTAACATAATAATTTCAGCATCAGCTTCTGGGCTATCCACACCAAACCATTCGCTACCAAATTGAGTATGTTGTCTTAATCTGCCAGCTTGTGGTCTTTCATATCTAAAACATGGAGTTATGTAATATAGTTTTAAAGGTAGTGTTTCATTAAATAAACTGTTTTCAATAAAACTTCTAGCAACCCCTGCTGTTCCTTCTGGCTTTAAAGTAATGCTCCTATTTCCTTTATCAACAAAAGTATACATTTCTTTGTTAACAATGTCTGTGCTTTTTCCAACACCCCTAATAAATAATTCTGTATGTTCAAACATAGGTGTTTTAATTTCGTGTAAATTATAACGATGTCTTAATTCAGCAACAACCTTTTCTACTTCGTGCCATTTATAACTTTCGTTAGGTAATACATCTTTTGTTCCCTTAGGTATATTAATCATTTTTCCTCCATATCCTTAAAATATTTTTCAATAAATTTACTAGGTTCACTAGTATGTAATAAACAAATATCGTGTAAAGCTCTTGTAACTGCCACATACAATAATTGTTTATCTAGTTCTGTTACATATTCTACCGAATTAACATTAAACAATATTACAGCATCAAATTCTAAACCCTTTGAACTAAATGCATCAATAATAACTGTTCCATTATAATAAGTTTCGTTTTCTGTTACAATGTTTATATCATTAAATGTTGGCGATAAAATTTTAAACAACTCTTTGCTATTCTTACTTGTTTTAGTAATTATACCAATGTTATTATAGCCCTTTTGCTTATAATGTTCAAATAAATTTTTAAATTTAGAAATTAATTGCTCTTTTGTTTTTATTTTAACAAGTTCTGGCTTATTTCCCATTCTTTTAATAGGTTCACAATCTGTTCTATTTAAAATAGAATTAGCCAAATTTGTTATTTGATAGCTAGACCTATAACTTTTAGTTAAATTTAACTTAATCATTTCCTTAATTTCAAAATTGTTTAGGTTTGTTAGTTTGTGTTCGGAATTTGAAACACTAAAAATTTGTTCAATGTGATTAACAACACTATTTGTTGAGTTAACATTAAGCGATTGTCCCACATCACCAACTATTGTTTTAGAACAATTAAAGAAACTATTTAACAAAAATAATTGTATAGCATTATAATCTTGTGCCTCATCAATTACCACATGTTTAAATGTTGTGTAATCAATAGAGCCATATAAAAAGTAGTTAATCATTAAAATTGCAATAATATCTTCATGTTTAATTTTTCCATTAATTAAAGAAAAACTTTTACCTTTTAACGATAAAAACTTTTTGTACAAATTAATAGGATTATTGTTTATAAACATCCTATATAATTTAGCTTTTAAAAAATCTTGCAATTTAAATTCAAGTTTTCCAAAATTAGAAAAATATGTTTCAATTAAATTTTCAATAATCCATTCAATTCTTTTATATGGCAAAACCTTTGAAAAAGATTTAAAGTACATACCAGCAATTTTTGTTTCAGGAATATTATAAGCCCCAATTTTAATATTTGTTGGTTTAAAACCTTTTGTTGCAAATTTAATAATAAAATCGTATAAATCAATCAAAAATTCGTAACTGTTTTTTTCTTCATCACACGGAAATTTTCCAGCAATTTTTCGTTCAACTTGTCCCTTTTTTGTTTCAAATTCAATGTTTTCGCCAAGCTCATTTCGTATAATCTTTTCAAAAGTTGTGTTTAATGCATTATCTTCATTTAATTCAGGCAAAACTTCGGAAATATAGCCAGAAAACATTTCATTAGGTGAAAGGATTAAAACTTCACTGCTTTTTAATTTCCCCTTTAATTTATAAAGTAAATAAGCAATACGATGCAGAGCAATACTTGTTTTTCCACTTCCAGCAACACCCAAAACTAAAGTGTTATATTTTTCAGAACAACGAATAATTTGATTTTGCTCCCTTTGAATAGTTGCAACAATATTTTTCATTTTTTCGTTAGTTGTGCCAGAAAGTGTTTCTTGTAAAATATCATCATCAACTTTTATATCAGCATCAAAATAATATTTTAGTTCAGCATTTTCAATTTTAAATTGTCGTTTGTTTGTTATTTCACCACTAACTTTTCCACTTGTTGTGTTATATGAAAAATTACCTTTATCGTAATCATAAAACAAACTAGCAAATGGTGCTCGCCAATCTATAATATAAAATCCGCCATCCTTGTTTTCTAAACTACGATAACCAATATAATTATAATATGGTTTTTTTGTGGAATGTTCTAATACATCAACTCTTGCAAAATATGGATTTTTCTCCATTCGTTTTAATTGAATAAGCTGCTTTTCCCTTTCATCATAATCAATTGTTCGTTGATAGATATCTAAAAAGGTGTCGTTAGCATCAGAAGCAGTTACCCAAGTTTCTCGCATAGCATATTTTTCTTCTTGAATTTCAGCTTTTTCAGAACCTAAAAAAGCCGATAAAGAGTTTATGTTACCCTTTATCTGCTTTTCAACAACAGCTAAATATTCTTTTTCTTTTTGTAAAATTTCATTATTCATTTTCTAATACATTAAATCCTAATGGAAGTTTTTTCTTTGAGTTTTTAAGACCTGATTCATTATAAATTTTTTGAACATACTCTCTGTTAATTACAACATCTAACATTGGGTGTGTTCCATCGGCATTAAACGAAATATCTTCTAATAACATTTCTAAAATTGTGTGTAATCTTCTTGCACCAATATTTTCGTCGTTTTCATTTTCCCTTTCAGCAATTGTTGCAATTTCCATTAAAGCATCTTCTGTAAAAGATAAATTAATATTATCTACACTTAACATTTCAGCATATTGCTTTGTTAGTGCAT
The DNA here is from genome assembly GCA_045577635.1 of Clostridia bacterium. Lineage (GTDB taxonomy): Bacteria > Bacillota > Clostridia > Christensenellales > UBA1242 > UBA6345. Next base: position 753 of record JAZNIS010000050.1, on the reverse strand, counting down.
TTTTAGGTTGAGTTAAAATTTTAAAGAAATCATCTTTTGTTAGTTTGCTTAATTCAACTCTAATTGGAAATCTACCTTGAAATTCAGGAATTAAATCGTCTATTTTAGAAATGTGGAAAGCACCAGCTGCAATAAACAAAATATAATCGGTTTTAATAACACCATATTTTGTTGTTACATTACAACCTTCCACAAGTGGTAAAATATCTCTTTGAACACCTTCACGGCTAACATCAGGACCTTTGCCAGCATTTTTACCAGCAATTTTATCTATTTCATCAATAAAAATAATTCCTTCTTGTTCAGCCCTTCTAATAGCTTCGGCATTTAAACTATCGGTATCAATAAGCTTATCACTTTCTTCCATTAATAAAAGTTCTTTTGCTTTTTCAACAGTAACCTTTTTTCTTTTCTTTTGAGCAGGAAAAATTGAGCCCAACATATTTCCTAAATCTAATTCTGCTCCCATACCTGCCATAACACCAATAGGTTTAGCATTATCTACAACAGGAATTTCAATTATTTCGGAATCAAGTTTTCCAGATGCCAAATCTTCTAATATTTGATTTCTTAATTTATCAACATCTAAATCAGGATTTTCCTGTTTTTTAATTGGATATAAAACATCTAAAATTTTATTATTTACTAGTTCTTTTGCTTTAATGCTTACTTCGTTCATTTTTTCTTCTTTTACTAAACGAACAGAAACATCAACCAAATCCCTAATCATACTTTCGCAATCACGACCAACAT
>JAZNIS010000049.1:0-3789 GCA_045577635.1 Clostridia bacterium | reverse complement strand
GCCGAAGGCGGGAGTCGAACCCGCACGATATTGCTATCGCTGGATTTTGAGTCCAGTGCGTCTGCCAGTTTCACCACTTCGGCAAAATTAATTGCAAATTAATAATAACACAATAATTACTAATTTGCAATTTTATTTTTAAATTAATTTCTCTAATTTTATTTTAATTTGCAACCCTGTGTAATATTTCTGTAATCTAATGCCTGATTAATAGAGTTAACTATTATTTTCTTTCTTAAATTCCATTTTGGCTCAACCAACAAATCCTTTGGTGCATCACCTGTAATCCTACAAATAACAATATCGTTTTTTAAGTGTGATATTATTTCGCAAACCTTATCAACATAATAATTTAATTCAAGTGGTTTATATTCCCCATTTAAAAACCTTGTTTCAAGTTTTGTGTTTTTTATGATGTATGTAGAATGAATTTTTACACCCATAATATTTAAGGAATTAATTAAATCAACAGTGTTTTTAACATCATCATCTTCTTCATAAGGCAAACCCACCATAATATGTGTAATAACAGGAATATCGTAACTGTTTAGTAATTTAACGGCATTAATAAACTCTTGGTTTGTGTAACCCCTATTAACTAAATTTGCAACTTTTTCGTTGGCAGTTTGAAAACCAAGTTCAACATAAACAAAATATTTGTTAGTGTAACTTTTTAATAACTTTGCAACATCATCATTAACACAATCGGGCCTAGTAGCAACTGCTAATGCAACAATTCTATCATCAATTAATGCAGCATCATATTTTTCCTTTAAAACAGAAATAGGAGCATAAGTGTTAGAAAAGTTTTGAAAATATGCAATAAATTTGTTCGCTCTTTCGCCTTTATAACTGTTTAAATGATTAACAACCTGATTAGAAATGGCTGTATGTTTTAAGTTTTCGCCACTACCCCTTTCACCACAAAAAGAACAACCACCAAAACCCTTTGCACCATCACGATTAGGACAAGTAAACCCACCATCAATGCAAATTTTTAGTGTTCGTTCGCCAAACTTATTTTTTAACCAATCATTAAAATAATTATATCTTTTAATCATAATTTTCCTTTTTAACTAGGATACCACATATATTTTTAATTGAAAAGTTATTGTGTTTAAATACATTTTGAAAAAAAGCAAATTAATGATAACATAACAATATGAAGAGAATAACTTTTAGCATAATATTATCAATATTTTTTTGTGGATTAATTGGTGGCATAATTTATATTGCAACAGCCGGATTAGGTAAACCCCACACCATAACTTTTATGGTAAATGAAGTTGAATTTGAAACAGTTGAAACTGCCGGCAAAGAAGATATTGTAATGCCTGGCGACCCTATGAAAAAGGATTATATCTTTGAAGGTTGGTTTTTTGATAAAGACACTTGGAAAACCCAACTAACAAGCAGTTATTATAAAAAACGAGCTTTAACCGAAGATGTTAAAGTTTATGCCAAATTTTCACAAGCAAAAGGCATTATTTCCTTTAACCTAAACAACTCGGTTTATTCAACAGTTAACACTTTTACAATGCCTGATTTTTTCTTACCAAATGCTCCACAACTTGGTGGTCACGATTTTAAGGGGTGGTTTTTTGATAATGGCACATGGGAACAACCCGCAACATTAGAATTAATTAAAGAAAAAGCATTAAGCGAAAATGTTGAAGTTTTTGCTAAAATGGAATTAAGAATATTTCATCAACAAATTAAATTTTTTATAGATGAAACATTTTATACAAGTGTGGCAACTGTTAATAATGCTCAAATAACAATGCCAACAAACCCTACAAAAGAATATTTTAATTTTGAAGGTTGGTTTTTTGATAACGAAACATTTTTAGAACCTGCAAATCCTTCAACAATTTCTACTAAAAACGATGATATTGTTAATATATATGCTAAATTCACTTCAAGTTACTGCTCTAACCTACTATACGAACTTTCTGCAGATGAAACTTACTATATTGTTAATGGTTTAGGACAATGTTCATGCGAAAATATTTTTATTCCTAACGAACACGAAAACAAACCTGTTAAAGAAATTGGCAGGTCGGCATTTTCAAAAAATAACACTATTGTTAATATGTTAATAGGCAAAAATGTTGAAATTATTAGAGAATGGAGTTTCAGTAGTTTAGAAAATTTACTTTCCATAGATTTTATTGAAGATTCAAAATTACACACCATTGAAAGTTTTGCTTTTAACTTTTCTAAAAAGTTAGAATCAGTATTTATTCCAAAAGGAATAACAACAATAAACAAACAAGTTTTTACATCAACTGACAGTTTAAAAAGTATTGATTTTGAGAAACCTGAAAATATTACCAGAATTGAAGAAAACGGATTTAGCCATGCCGGAATTACAACCTTACCTATGTTTACCTCATTAGAATTTATTGGCGAGAATGCTTTTACTTATTGTGGCGAACTTACAAACTTTTATTTATCTAAAACTATAAAAACAATAACTAAAGGTGCATTTAACGACACAAGAAAAATGAAATATGTTGAACTTGAAGATATTGATTCTTGGTGCGAAGTTGAAGTTCAAGATTATTGGGCAGTTCCTTGGGTTCATGCTCACACATTCCGTCAAAACAACGAAATTGTTAAAACAATTAACATCTCCGAAGGTGTTAAGCGAATTAGAGAAAGAGTTTTCCAAAATGCAAGAGTTGTTGAATATATAACCATTCCAGAAAGTTGTGAATATATTGGAACAGGTGCTTTCTGCGATGTGTTATATGTTAAAGAATTAAACATTAATGCAAGAAATATGCAAGCAGTTTCAACTCCCGAAAGTGGCAGTTTTGCTTACTACTTTGAAAACCTTGGTAAATACACACTAAGCGGACTAGCTCCCGGCTGGTCGCCACCTGCAGGATATAAAGATATTACAGTAAACTTTGGACCAAATGTTAAAAGCATTCCTGATAAATTATTCTATTCTGTTCATTATCCACCATGGATTGGCAGAATAAATTTTGCAACAAACACTCCACCAACCTTTGGTTCAAATTGGATTAATACAACAAATGTTTTAAAAGCATTTAATATTCCTGCTGGTTCATTAAGCGATTATTCAACAGCCATAGGTACAACATTATCTAGTTATTTAGTTGAAGTATAAAAAACATAAAAAAGAACGGTAATTCCGTTCTTTTTTATTGTTTGAATAGTAGTTAAAAATCTAACGATAAGGTTTTTGCCAAATTAACATTTTTATAATTTTCATCATCGGTTACTTCTTTTATAACTTTAATAAAATCTGGTAAATTAACAACCTGATCTTCACTATTTAATTCAACTTCTAAAATAGCTTTTTCTTTACTAAAAGGATAAACATCAAGTTCTAAATATTGATTAGAATAAATTAAACAATATCTTGTTTTTCTAATTTGATTTAATTCGGTGTTAGCATTTAATAGCAACGACAAATATTCATCTTTACTAATTCTTTGTTCAATCTCAACTCTTTTAACTGCTGAAATTTTTTGCTTAATTGTTTTTGTGTAAATAAAATTAACACCATCTCCCCTTTGTCTAATTCTAACTTCTTCACCATTAACACTATTTAGGTAGGTTTGAATAATTTCAACTTTTCCAACGATGCAATTATTTAACACCTTTAAATTAGGATATTCAATTAAATATTTTCTTTCAATTTCATGTGGTTCTGGTTCACCCAAAACTGATAATATTTCAGCAATCAATCTTTTCATTTTATTTTCAAAATTGGTGCTATTATCAATAACTCTTAAATGTGGATGCCCTGTATAT
>JAZNIS010000048.1:0-5151 GCA_045577635.1 Clostridia bacterium | reverse complement strand
ACCTAGCAATTTTTGCCGATGTTGGTGTTAGTATGTTGGCAATTTTAAATGCAATTAGAATTTTCTTAATAAAGTTTAACAAAAATAATAAATAAATAAAAAAGTCCTATAAGTTAATTTATGGGGCTTTTGTTTTATATTTTATTAATTTTAATGTATTTATTTGTATATTTTCTTTCTTTTTATTATACTAACAAAAAACGGGGTAAAAATTTATGACAGGTACAGTATTTAAAATTGTTGGCATTGTGCTAGCTTCAATTTTGGGTTTGGGTATTCTTTTGGTGCTTGGTTATGTAATTTATGTTTCGTGTCAATATTACCGAATTGAAGATAATTTGGCATTAAACATTAATAATAATCAGGAAGAAACTATTCACACTGGAACTAGTTACAAGGTTACAACATTCAACATTGGTTTTGGTGCATACAACCATGACTTTTCTTTTTTTATGGATACAGGACAAATGAAAACAGGTGAAAATGTTAAAGGTGATTATAGCAAAGCTAGAAGTAAACAAATTGTATTAGATAACACAAATGGTGCAATTGAACAATCCAAAGCTTTAAATTCAGATTTTTATTTGTTTCAAGAAGTTGATATTGATGGAACAAGAAGCCATCATGTAAATCAATTAGAAATGCTAACTAAAGCATATTCTAATTTTGGTTATACTTTTGCTGAAAATTTCCATTCTGCTTATTTATTATATCCTTTTAACGACCCACATGGTAAAAGCACAGCAGGTATTGCAACATTTAGTAAGTATAAAATTTCATCTTCAACCAGGGTTTCTTATCCTATTGATGAAAGTTTTCCTAATAAATATTTTGATTTAGATAGATGCTTTTCAATAAATCGTTTTCAAGTTGATGAAGATAAACAACTTGTTATGATTAATTCTCATATGTCTGCCTTTGATGAAGGTGGTTTGGTAAGACAACAACAATTAATTAAACTTAATCAAATTTTAACCGAAGAGTATAGCAAGGGCAATTATGTAATTGTTGGTGGTGATTTTAACCATGATATTGCAAACACATCCGAAATGTATGAAACAACACAAAACATTCCTGATTGGGTTTATAAATTAGATAAAGAAGATTTACCTGAACATTTTGATTTTGCTGCTGCTTCTGATGATCCAAGTTGTCGTTCAACCGATATTCCTTATGTTAAAGGTGTTAACTACACAGTTACTCTTGATGGATTTATTGTTAGTGATAATGTTGAAGTTGAATCTGTAACAAACCTAATTAATGGTGTTAGTGCTGATTTTAAACATTCCGACCATAATCCAGCAACACTAACATTTAAACTAAAATAGCAATAAAAAAGACACTTTTTAATAAGTGTCTTTTTTTTAATTAATTATTAAAAAACTCTATAACATCTTTAATTACTTCGGCTTTGTTTTCGCCATTTAAAATTTCGTGTCTGTCATTTTTATATAATTTTAATTGAACATCAACACTGTTCTTTTTGTAAACTTCAAATAGTTTTTCTACTGATTTTCCATTTGAACCAACAGGGTCTTTATCACCAGCTATTAAGAATATTTTTTGTTCTTTATCAATATTTTTTAAGTTTTTATAGTTTGCAGTAACATTTTTAAACATACTTTTATAAAAACAAGCAGGGAATGGTGTTCCACAATATGGGTCAGCTTTGTAATCTTCAAAAACTTGTTTATCGGTTACTAACCAGTTTCCATCTTCAAATTGTTTTTTATATGAACCAAAACTTAAACTTTCAATAAATTTTGCAGTAGTGTGGTTTCCTTTAAAAAAACCTGTAATATATGCAAAAATTTGGCCAGCTTTCATAAGTGCTGTTTTAGTGTAGGCACTACCACAAATAACTGCTTTTTTGCTTAAATTGCATTCTTGAACATATCTTTGAGTTATAAACGAACCAAATGAATGACCTAAAACATAAACGGGTAGGTTATATTTTTCACAAAGCATTTTAGTAATAATTTTTTGGTCTTCAACAATTTCTTTAAAAATATCGCCGTTTGTGTGTCCTAAAAACTTAACATCACCAACTGTTTCACCATGACCCCTTAAATCAGATGCAAAAACAATAAATCCAGCTTTATTTAATTCTTTTGCAACATGATCATATCTTTTAGCATGTTCTTGCATTCCATGAATAATTTGAACAACTGCTTTTGCATTTTTAACATCGTCCCAAAAATATGCAGTTAAATCTTTGTTTTCAAATCCTACAATAATTTCTTTTCTCATATTTTTCTCCTTTTACTTAAACACCTAGAAACAGCATCGTGCCACTCATTAACATATTTTTCCATTTCGTTAGCTGTTCTTTTAGGTTTAAATTTATGTTCAAATTTAATTAATTTTGAAACTTCTTCTAAATTTTTATAAATATTTGCAGTAATTCCTGCCATATATATTGCACCTAAAACTGTTGCTTCAATACTTGCTTGACGAAGTAATTGTTTACCAATTAAATCACTTTGATATTGTAACAAAAAGTCATTTTTACTAACTCCGCCATCACATCTTAATTCATCAATTTCAATTCCACTTTTTTGCATTGTTTTAATAATGTCGTAAGTAGAGTATGCCATACTTTCTAAAATGGCTCTGCTTACATGTGCTTTTGTTGTTCCACCGGTTATTCCATAAACAATTCCATGAGCTTTTGCATCCCAATAAGGAGCACCCAATCCTGTAAATGCTGGTACACAGTAAACACCACCATTGTTTCCAACACTTTCGGCTAGGGCAGCAGTTTCAGTAGAGTTTTTAAACAAACCCAATCTGTTTCCCCATTCAAGGGCTGCACCTGCATTAAATACACTACCTTCTAGGGCATAGGATATATCATCTCCAATTTGCCAAGCAATAGTTGCCAGCATCTTTTTATTTTTAACATTAGCAATTTTGCCTGTGTTCATTAAAATAAAAGCACCTGTTCCGTATGTGCACTTAGCCATACCAGGGTTAAAGCAACCTTGTCCAAATAGTGAAGCTTGTTGGTCTCCTATAACACTTAAAATTGGAATATCTCCAATAATTGTTTTTGCTAACCCAAAATTATAACTGCAAGGTTTAACTTCTGGTAGTGAACTTTCTTTAATTCCAAATTGTTGTAAAAGTTTTTTATCCCAACTTAATGTGTTAATGTTGTAAAGCATTGTTCTAGATGCATTTGTAACATCTGTGTAAAAACTATTGCCTTCGGTTAATTTACTAATTAAAAATGTATCAATTGTTCCAAATCTTAACTTATCTTCTAAATTTAATTGTTTAATTTCTTCATTGTTGTTTAGTAACCAATGCATTTTTGTAGCTGAAAAGTAAGCATCAATAATTAAGCCAGTTTTCTTTTTTATTTCCCAGCTGTTTTTAATTGTTTTGCAATAGTCAGCTGTTCTTCGGCATTGCCAAACAATTGCTTTGCCCACTGATTTATTTGTTTCCTTATTCCATGCAACTGTGGTTTCTCTTTGATTTGTTATTGCAATTCCGTAAACTTCTTCGTTTTTAATGTTGTGTTTCTTAATAATCAGGTTTAAAGTTTTTCTGGTTGCATCCCAAATTTCTTCTGCATCATGTTCAACCCAGCCAGGAGAAGGAAAGTATTGATGAAACTTTATTTTTTCAGCATCAACTATTTGTTTTTTTGTTGTGTCAAACAAAACAGTTCTAACACTTGTTGTTCCTTCATCAATACCTAAAATGTATTTCTTTTTCAACATCACATTCCCCCAATTATATTAACTTAACCCTATTGTAACAAATTTATATAAAAAACTAAAATCAATTTAATTATTTAATTAGTATTATTTAAAATCTTTGATATAATAGTTAAAAATATTGTTGGAGTAAATTATGAATTATGATGTTGCGATAATCGGTGGTGGAGTTGTTGGTTGTGCTATTCTTAATAAACTAACCAGAAAAGGTAAAAGGGTTGTTTTAATTGAAAAAGAAAATGATGTTGCCACAGGAACAAGTAAAGCAAATAGTGGTATTGTTCATGCAGGATTTGATTGTAAACCTAACACATTAAAAGCTAAATTTAATGTTAGGGGCAACGAACTTTATTTTTCTTTGTGTAAAGAACTAGATGTTCCGCTAAATAATTGTGGAGCTGTGGTTGTTGGTAACGATAAATCTGTTGTTAACGATTTATTAAAAAGAGGAAAGGAAAATGGTGTTTCTGGTTTAGAGGTTTTAAACAGAGAACAACTTTTACAAAAACTACCTAATTTAGCCGAAAACATTACTTGTGGTTTATATGCTAAAACATCATGTGTTGTTTCACCATATATGTTTACTATTGCATTAGCTGAAGAAGCTGTTTTAAATGGTGCAGCAATAATGTTTAACACAGAAATTAAAAAATGCAAGAAAACCACTGATGGTTATGAACTTTCTGCTGGTAAGTTTAAAATTTTTGCTAAAACTGTTATTAATGCAACAGGTGCCAACTATAATGCTGTTGCTAAATTGCTTGGAACCGAAACTTATAATTTGGAATATAAGCGAGGCGAATATTATTTATTAGATAGTTCTGTTAAAGTAACAGATTTAACTGTATTTCCATTACCATCTCAACACTCAAAAGGTGTTTTAGTAAGTCCCACTGTTGATGGAAACACTATTGTTGGTCCAACAAGTTATGTAAGTGATAGTTCAGTAATAACAACAACAAACGGTCTTAATGAAGTTAAGGCAAAATCAAACGAAATAATAACTAATGTTCCATTAAACAAATGTATTCGTAATTTTTCTGGAACAAGAACAATTTGTGGTTCAGATTTTATTGTTGAACGATCTAAAATTAAACATAACATTATTAATATTTCTGGTATTTGTTCTCCTGGTTTAACAGCAGCACCTGCTATTGCAGAATATGTTGCTGAAGAATTATTAGGTTTTACTAATTCAGATATTAAAATGAAAAAAAGAAAAGCATATACAAATATTAACAAGCTTACAACAGCTCAAAAGAATAAGCTGATTGCAACCAATCCTGATTACGGAAAAATTATTTGTAAATGTGAATGTGTTAGTTTGGGTGAAATTAAGGAAGCTTTAAATTCTCCTTTAAAACCAAATAGTGTTGATTCTATTAAGCGAAGGGTTAGAGCTGGTATGGGTAGATGTCAAGGT
>JAZNIS010000047.1:0-2243 GCA_045577635.1 Clostridia bacterium | reverse complement strand
CCTGACTCCACCGTGAAAGGGTGATGTCTTAACCTCTTGACCATGGGACCATAACTGGTAGCGGGGGCAGGATTTGAACCTACGACCTTCGGGTTATGAGCCCGACGAGCTTCCGAGCTGCTCCACCCCGCGACAAACAACCTTAAAAATTAAGGCAATAATATATTAACCAATATTACAACTATTGTCAATAATTTTTTTTAATTTTTTATATTTTATTCAAAATATTTAATCGCCATTAAAAACAACAATTTAATATAACAAATTAAAAACCCGCTGGAAATCTTTTCCAACGGGGTAAAATAAAAAACATTTTAAACTTAAAATTTTTATATTTTAATTACATTAATAGTTTAAATAACTAACTTAAAGTTTGATTAGGATATTCTTCCTTTTTATTTTCAGTAAATTCATTGTTTCCACATTTTGGACAAGGTGGAACTTTATCATATTCGCCAACAGTAATTTCCTGAGCACAATTTGTGCAATAATAAGTGCCGCTTCCTGGTTTTTCGCCTGTTTTAATAATTTCGTAATTCATATAATATTCTCCTTTAAAAGTTTTATATTATTATGTTTTGCAAAAAATATAATTATATTAACAAATAAAAAACTTAATTTAAAAATAACTTGAAAAACTGTTAAAATTAAGGTATATTTATTATGTTCAAAATATGCAGCGGTGTCAGAGTGGTCTAATGTGCTCGCTTGGAAAGCGGGTGTACAGAAATGTACCAAGGGTTCAAATCCCTTCTGCTGCGCCAATTAAAAAGAAAACCATAATAGGTTTTCTTTTTTGTTTTTATCAAGAACAACATTTAGAGAAACACAAACATATTTATTGTGTTTGACAATTAGTTTTAGTTTAAATACACTTAAATTAGAAATAAATGAAAAATGGAGGCAGGGTTATGCAAAACAAAGTAACAACACCTGGCGATTTATTAGATAAACACGGACATTTAACCGAATGTGGCTATGCAACAAAATTAATAAAAAAATATGATAGAAACAAAATTAAAGCAAAAAAATCTAGAATTAAAGAATGGGATTATTATTTAATTTATAACAGCAACTATGCAGTTGCCCTAACCTTAGACGATAACTCCTATATGGGGCTAGATTCCTTTACATTAATTGATTTTTCTGTTCCCAAAGAAACAACAAAAAGCTATATGAAATTTTTTACTAATGGCACAAAAAACTTTCCTGCAACAAGCGAAATTGGCGATGTTAAAGTAAAAGAAAAAAATTACACACTTGAATTTTTAAATGACGGAAAACAAAGAGTTTTAAAAACCTTTATTAAAAACTTTGAAAATAATCAAGATTTAATTAGCGAACTTGTTTTAACCGAGGAACCTGCCGACAGCATGGTTATTTTAACTCCATTTAAAGAAAAGAAAACCTGTTTTTATTACAATCAAAAAATCGTTGGATTTAAAGTTTCGGGATTTATTACAATTGGCGAAACAAGAATTGAATTTAACAGCGATAACACCCGCGGCATTTTAGATTGGGGCAGAGGTGTTTGGACATACAAAAACACTTGGTATTGGGGTGCTGGAACAGGCATGGTTGATGGTCATGAAGTTGGTTTTAACATTGGCTACGGTTTTGGTGATACAACTGCTGCCACCGAAAACATGGTTTTCTATGATGGAAAGGCACACAAACTAGAAGATGTTGGTTTTAACATTCCTAAAACCCCTGATGGCAAAGATGACTTTTTATCTCCTTGGACATTTACTTCTTCCGATGGCAGATTTGAAATGGACTTTACACCTATTATTAACCGACACTCTAATGCAAATGTTGTGGTTATTAGTAGCAATCAAAATCAAGTTTTTGGAACATTTACAGGAACAATTAAACTTGATAATGGCAAAACAATAAAGCTAAACAACTTTTTAGGGTTTGCAGAAAAAGTTATGAACAAATGGTAATTACAAATTAAACACAAAAAAAGAAATTCAAAAACTGAATTTCTTTTTTTTATTTTCTATTTAACTTGATAGTTTTTAACTAATTCAAAAATCTTATCAATTTTTCCTTCCGGCTCTACACCATTAAAGAAATCAACAAACTTTTTACATATTTCTTCTTGTTTTTTTATCTCATCATTTTCTTCGTTAACCTTAAAAGTATGCGACACTAAAACTTTTACACCATTTTTAGAAGGTGCATATTCAATTTCTTTACCTTTAAATTCTTTATTAAACACAGACAACAACCCTTTTGTA
>JAZNIS010000046.1:0-4963 GCA_045577635.1 Clostridia bacterium | reverse complement strand
CCACCAGCTTCTGTTGTAATTACATTTGTTTTCTTGATTGCATCAAGTAATGATGTTTTACCATGGTCAACATGGCCCATAACAGTAACAATAGGTGGTCTTTTTTGTAAATTTTCGCCTTCTTTTTGTGTAATGCTTTCAAGTAAGGTTTCTTCAGCAGTTTTACCAACATTTCTTTCAAGAGTAATTCCAAATTCGCTAGCAACTAATTCGGCTGTTTGAAAATCTATTGGACTATTTACATTCAACATCATTCCTAAAAGCATAAACTTTTTAACAAGTTCAGCAACAGGTTTACCGATTTTTTCAGACAATATTTTAACAGTTAAATTATCAGTAGTAATAACAGCATTAGTAATTTCAACCTTTTCAGGAGCAGCAGTTTTAACTTGCTTTTTGTTTTTTACTCTTACTCTACCAATTCTTTCTTCATTATCTTCATCGTTAAAATCAACAACACCCATTCTAATTTTGGCTTTAATATTTAAACCTTTCTTTTCGGTGTCATAATTTCGTTTAGATTTATCCTTGTCCTTTTTATTATCTGGCTTAGGAACAAAACTAATAACTTCACCCCTAGGAACAAATGTACTTTTTGGTCCTAATTGTTTTGGAGTGTTGCTGTTTTGTGTTTTATTTTGTTGTTGTGGTTTTTTAGATGCAAAATCTTTGCCTTGTGGTTTTCTATCATTAGCACCATTATTTCGTTTATCAACAAACGATTTTTCACCTTGAGCATTATTTCCGTTAGAAAATTTATTGAATTGTTTTTTATCTGAAACATTATTGTTTTTATTAAAGTTTTGCTTATTTTCAAAAGGTTTTTTAACAGTTTGATTATTTTGTTGTTCAGAAACAACAGTAGCAACTTTTTGAGTTTCTATTTTTAATTCTGGTTTTAACACAGGTTTTTCTTGTGTTTTAACTGTTTTCTTTTTAGAATAAACATCTTTTAAACCTTTACAATAAGCATCTAATGATTGTTTTGCTTTTTTTAAACCAGCAACAAAACCATTAATTTCATTACCAGAAATTAATTGTTTTAATGATTTTAAGTTAGCATAATCCATAGCTGGTTTAGCTGTTTGTTTGTTGTTTTTTTCCAATATACTTACCTCTTTTAATTTAATGTTTCAAATAAATTATCAATTGTTAAAATTGCTTTTGCTAAATTGTAGTTTTTTATTGCAACAACTTTAACATTTTCTCTTCCAATAATTTCACCCAAAGTGTGATTGGTTAATTTTACACACTTATTACCCACATTTAAAATTGAATCTATATGTTTATTAGTTGCGGTTTTACAAAATATAACCACATCAAATTTTTTTCTAGATTTAGTTATATTATCATAACCAAATACTATTGAATTACTTTTAATACTAAAACCTAAATAAGATTTTAATTTATTTATTGATTCCTGCAAGGAAATCCTCCTTAATCTTATCATAAACTTCAGGTTGAACATTCATTTGAAAAGCACGATTAATTGCTTTTGATTTAATGCATTTTTCAATGCAATTAATATCATTACAAATATATGCACCCCTACCATTTAACTTTCCGCTTAAATCTAATTTGATTGAATCGGTAGTTTTTACAATTCTTAATAGATTTTGTTTGTCGTTTTGTTTTCTACAAGCAATACATGTTCTTGTAGGTTGTTTTTTATTTGCCATAATTCACCTATTAATTTAAATCACCAAAAGCATCTTCATCATCAAATAAACCACCAAAAGCATCTTCTGCTTCAACGGTTTCAGTTTCTTCTTCAACATCATCTAAATTTAATGATGGAACAGCTGATTTTGCTTTAACATCAATTTTCCAATTAGTAAGTTTAGCAGCAAGTCTAACATTTTGACCACCTTTACCAATTGCAAGTGATAACTTATCATCAGGAACAACAACTAAACTTGTTTTTTCTAATAAGTTTGTACTTACATGTAAAACGGTTGCAGGACTTAAAGCAGCAGCAATAAATTCAGCAGGATTTTCACTCCAAGGAATGATGTCAATTTTTTCGCCATTTAATTCTGTAACAATTGCATTTACTCTCATTCCCTTGTTACCAACACATGCACCAACAGCATCTAATGTTGGATTTTTTGCTGCAACAGCAATTTTTGTTCTATATCCAGCATCTCTAACAATGCTTTTAATTTCAACTTCCCCTGTTTGAATTTCAGGAACTTCTAATTCAAATAATCTTTTAACAAAACCTGGATTTGTTCTGGTTAATTGAACATAAGGCATATTATAAGATTCTTTTACTTGTTTAACATAAACTTTAATTCTGCTATTAACAACATATTTTTCGCCAGGTATTCTATCTTTAGGGCCTAAAACACCTTCAACTTGAGTTATACCTAAATCAACATAAACATTTTCGCCTTCAACTCTACGAACAACAACTGTTAAAAGTTGATCTTGTTTAGTGCTAACTTCACTCATAATTTTTTCTCTTTCTGCTTCTCTTAATCTTTGCATAATTACTTGTTTAGCAGTTTGAGCGGCAATTCTACCAAAGTTTTTAGGCACTTCTTCTTGTTGAACAATATCTCCAACCTTTGAACTTTTCTTACTTAATTTTGCTTCAGCCAACGAAATTTCCTTATCTGGGTCTAAAACTTCATCAACAACAGTTTTGTATGAATAAATTTTAATAGTGCACTTTTCAGGATTTAATTTTACTGCTGCACTTTTAGCTTCTCCAAAATTTTTCTTATAAGCACTTGTTAGTGCTGCTTCTAAAGCATCTAGGAAAAAATCCTTATTAATACCTTTTTGTGTTTCTAAATCTTCTAAAGCTTGAAAGAAATCTTTATTAACCATTTTTTATTTTTTCTCCTTAAAATTTAATAACTGGCACAATTTGTGCAATAATTTTTTTAGGTACACTTAACAACCCATCTTCCGGCCCAATAAGTAAAGTTATACTTTCTTCATCCCAGGAATTTAAAACACCCGAAATAACTTTTTTGTTATAAGGTTTTAAAGGTTCGTAAAATTTAAATTCTACTTCCTGCCCCTTATATTTGTTGAATTCATATTCTGTGGTTAGAGGTCTATCTAATCCCAATGATGAAACATTTAATGAATAAGGCACATTATTAGTTGGGTTTAATTGGTCTAAAGGTTCATCTAATGCTTTAGAAACCTTTTCACAATCATTTATTGAAATTCCATTAGGACTATCAATAAACATTTCCAAAACCATACCATTAATTTGTTTTTTATATTCTACATCAACTAGAACATATCCCAATTCACTAACAATTTTTTCAGCCATAGGTTTTACCACAGAAACAACTTTTTTTCCGTTCATAACTACTCCTACTAAATTAATAGGAGTGGGATTTCTTTATCCCACTCCTAGCATAATCATTATTAGCATTATTAGTATAACATACTACATACATATTTTCAAGCATAAAAATTAAATTATTCGCCTTAAAATAAGCATTTTTATAAAACTGTGTCGCTATCAACAAGTTTTATAAATACTTCTGCCGTTGCAATCGCATCATGAACAGCTCTATGTGCATTTTCAAGCGAAACTTCTAATGCAGCAGCAACAGTTTTAAGTTTATAATTTTTAATACCTTTTAATTTTTGTTGAGCTAAAACCATAGCATCAATTTGCTTATTATCAAAATTATAACCTTGTGCCTTACCTGCCAAATATAAAAATTTATAGTCAAATGCAATATTATAAGCAACTATAACACTATTTCTAGTAAATTTATAAAAATCTTGCAAAACTTCGTTTATTGTAAAACAATTTTGAACCATATCATTAGATATTCCTGTAATATCTGTAATTTGCGAAGGAATTTGTTTTGATGGTTTAATTAAGCAACTAAATGTTTCCGACAATTTACCATCATGAACCTTTACAGCACCAATTTCAATAATTTCACAACTATTAGCATCCAAACCTGTTGTTTCAAAGTCAAAAACAACACAATCATTTTCCTTTAAAAACTTATTATTATTTTCAACAAAAACATCAAACAGTGTTGCTTGCGACATTGTTATATATGGTTCTGGTTTAATAAATAAATACTCTTTATTTTCAGTTTTTTCGTCCACAATTTCTTCTTCCTTTTCTGGTAATTTACATAATGATATAGATTTTACTTTGAAATTCATTCTACCATTAAATTCTTCAGCATCACCAACAACAGCAATTTGAGTTTTTTCTTGTATTTCTTCAAATTTTTCTTTTGAATCTTTGGTAGGAAAATAAACACAATTAATTTTCCCATAATTATCTGTTAATACAAAATTATAATACTCTTTTTCTTCACCTTGAGATGATTTTCTTTTAGAAACATAGGTTTTTTTTGTTATAAAACCAATTACACCAGCAACAGTAATTGCAGCATCAGACGGTTTTACACATTTTGTAGCTAAAGCAATATTTTCAACTTGATTACCAATATATTCTTCAACATCTAAAAGTTCGTATGTAACAGGTTTATATTCTTCTGTTTCTATTTGCATTGAGTTAACAACATTTTTTGTATGTTCATTAAACATATCTACAACATCATCAATATCTTGCTTAACAAAAACCTCAACCGAAAAATTTTGCAAATAATTTCTTTCTAGAAAAAACTTTAAATCAAGTTCAAACTTCTTTGATTCTAAAAAATCTTTAAAAACAGAAACAATTTTAATTTTTACATTAACCACATCTGGGGCTAAATCTATAGATATATCATCACTTTGCATAGTAGATTTTATACTTGCATAATCCCTTTCTAAAAAGTAATTAATCAAATCAATTATTGAAGTTTTATCTACCAAACTTTTTTTACTTTTAATATCAATTTTTAAATTAGGAACATTTAAAAATTGATTAACTAAAGTATAAATTCTGTTTTTATGAGAATCATTAAAATCAAAATCATGTTGATAAACAATTTTTATTATTAAAATATTGTTTGTTTTATTA
>JAZNIS010000045.1:0-10896 GCA_045577635.1 Clostridia bacterium | reverse complement strand
TTTCAAATTTATTTTATTTATGGCTACAGGTAATCGTAATCAAGTTCTTAACTGCAGGGTTACAGATGAAACCCTCAACAATATTGATAACCTACGGTGGGACGGTCAATATACTTCACACACTTTTTTTAAAATATTTTTTTAATTTTTTTCAATTTAACCAACACTGACCCCCGAGTTCACAGTTTTTTGGTGCTTTTTAGTTATTTTAACCATATAAAATAAGCAAATTTTATTAAAATTTTAAAATTTTTATTGAATTTTATCCATTATTCTTTCTAATTAATTATATATATAATACTAATACATAATAAAAAGGACTGCACTTAACTGCAATCCTTTAAAATTTTTAATTATTTTCTTCAAAGAAATCAAAAGCTTTCATAATTTCATCTAAATCTTCTTTTGGATTTAGTGCATCTTTTAGGTCAAAGCCACTTTCGTTTGGTTCTGGATATTCCATATAGTTAAATGGGCTACCATTTTTTTCTAATTTCTTTTTAGTAAAGTTTTTAGAATAAGCATTTTGTTTTAAATCTTCATCAGAATTTAAGTATTTTTCTGCTAAACTTTCAACTTTTTTTGGTTTTGCTGTTGCAACTGTGTTTTTTGAAAGTAAATTTAATCTTTGTAACCTTTCGTTAATAGATGTAATTGTGCTTACTTTGTTTTCGGTAACTTTATTTACTTCTTGTTTTGCAACTTCTGGCTTTGTTGGAGCAACAATTTCAACTTTTTTCTTTGGTTTTTCAATTTTAACTTCTGGTTTAACCTCAGTTTTTGGTTCTTCTTTTTCAACCTTTGCAGGTTTTACCTTTTCCTTTTTTACAGGTTTTTCGGCTATCATTTCAGGTTTTAGATTAACCATATAATCCATTTTATTTAAAATGTTTCTAATAAAATTATCTGAATTTTGTTTTAATTCATCTTTAATGTTTTTAGTGTTTAAAGTTAATCCTGTTTTACTAACTTCTAAAATACTTTCTTTAAAATCGGACATTAAAGAGTTTATGTAACCGTTTTTGTTAACTTGTGGACAGTGTTTTTCAACTTCAATTAAAAGTTCTTCCCATCTAGCATATAATGCATTAACTCGTTTAATTTCCAAATTATAAACATTTTTTGCATTGTTTTCTATTTGTTCGGCTTTTTCAACAGCGAAAAGCAATGCTTTGCTAATTTGTTCATCTTTATCAACATAGCCAGCAAGTTTTTTATTTAAACTATCAACTTCGCTTTTTAGTGCTACCACCCTATCCTTTTGTTCGGAAAGTTTTTCTTCGTACTTTAAACAAAGTTTATTAATATATTCATCAACTTCTTCTGGATTATACCCTTTTTTGTCTAAATTAAAATTAGCCATTATTTCTCCTTTTTAGTTAAGTAAAATCGTTTAGGGATTAGTGTTGTTATAATAATTGCAACACTTATTAAAGTTATTACAATAAACAAACCTAAATTTACCATTTTAAACACATACAAATACAACGGAATATTAACAAGTGTTAAAACAACAACAATTCTATAATGTAACCAATCTTTAAACAGCACAGCAACAATAAGCGAACTTAACACCCCTGCACTAATCAGCGACGGCCACAAATAATTATAACTAACATTGTAATATTTTGAAAATAGCAAGGTTGCTCCGTTAAACAACAAATAACAACCAAACCATGTAGAACTATCACTTTTAAAAATAACTGCTTTAAATAATAACGATAACCCAATTGTTACACACAACATAGGAAACCATAAATTTACCAATTCAATTTTTAAAAAATTAATGTTTAATTGAATAGCAACAACTAAAACATAACTTAAAACAAGTATTAAATTAATAATATTATAAATTGTTAATCGTTTCAAGTTGTATCCAAAAAATTATTACAAATTATATAAAATTATTATTTATCAGCTTGTTCTTTATTTTCTTCAACTTTTGTTTCAGTTTCTAAATTTTCTTTAACGGCTTCTGTTTTGTTTGTAACACCACCGTTAATTATTGCCATATTTTTCTTTTTATTAACATAATCAATAACAAAAATAGAAATAATTCCAATTACACCAACAGCAAAAGTAATTACACTTGTAACTAAACTCCATGCAATATTTGTTCCTGGAACAATCATAATAAACTTTGGATCTCTTAATTGTTCAAGGAAAAACCTAATAAAGCCATAATATGCAAAATATGTAAATGTTGTTATTCCTTTTTTATTACACTTACGAAGTAAATATAATAAACCTATAAAGCCGGCAAAATCCAACACACTTTCATAAAAGAATGTTGCTAAATGCCAAGTACCGTTAATATCAACACCAAAAGGAAACCATTTTAACGATTCGTTAGTAATTTCCCAACCATAAACTTCGGCATTTGCAAAGTTGCCCCACCTACCAATTGCTTGACCCAAAATTAAAACAGGAGCAACACAATCGGTTGCACGAATTGGGTTAACCTTTTTAATTGCACAACAAATACATAAACCAATAATACCACCCATTACACCACCGTAAATAGATAGCCCACCATTCCAAACGGCACACATTTCCCAAAATGTATCGTATAAATGAACATTATTTACAACAAAAGCAATTCTAGCACCAATTATTGAAAATGGAAAAATCCACCAAATCAAATCATAAGGCAAATCAACTTTTAATTCCCTATACTTCATTAAATCACTAGAAATAACCACTGCCAAAACAAATGCACAGCCAATTAAAAAGCCATACCAGCTAACTTCAGTTACAAACATATCAATAATAGATAAAGCCAAAACCACAGCAGAAAAAATTGCAACAGTTATTAAAAATTTTTTTGTATTAATTTTAAAACCTAAAAAATTAAAATAATCTTTCATTTTTTTACCCTTTTAAATAAATAATAAATTCATTGTTAATTATATAATTATTAAAACTGCAAGTCAAATTAAGAAACTTAACAATAGTTTAATTTGTTTACATTTATTAAAAATCTACAAATTATTCTATAAAATTTAAAAACAAAAAAACCACAAAAGTGGTTTTTTACTAATTAAATTTAGGACCTGTTGCTTCAATAACACCGTTTCTTTCAAAAACAGTTATATCTCCCGAATTAATTTCTGGATATGAATTATGATAAAATTCATAAATGCTTAATGCTTTTAAAATTTTTGCCGATGTTTTTTCGGTTGAATTAACAATTTTAAGATTTAAACCGTATGTGGTTTTAATGTTTAATGTACAATTAATATCATAGTTTACATCAATGTTTTTAATTAATGCTTTAACAGCAGTGTTTGTGTAACCTGTGCTTGAAAGCATTGATCCAACCGATGTTAACATTTCCCTAACCGGAATATTTGCAATTTCACCAACCTTAAAATCATCAACTGTGTATGTTAAATTTTGAATTGTTAAAATTGCAGGATTTTGCTGACTTTGTTGAACTTCGGAATTAACAATTTTTAACACTTTTAAATCGTAATCCAAATAAACATAACTAAAACCACCAGCAGCTTTTTTGTTTTGGATTTTTAAAGCATATAATTCATCTCTTTCAACAACTGTAACTTTTAAACTGTTTGGGAATTTAATTTCTAGATTTATAACTTTAATGTAAGGATTGTTTATTTCTAAATTTTGTCTGTATTTTTCTTTGTTCAGTAAAAAAACACTTTCACCATTTTCAAACTGACCACTTTCAATAATTTGATTATCGGTTTTAGAACTTAAAACCTTTGTGGTTGAAAGCCAGCCAATTTCAACATGGTGTAAAGTAAACACTGTTGACGATAACACTATTATCGTTGTTAAAAAAACAAACACTCCTAAAACAATTATTAATCTAAAATTTTTCATTATTTTCCCTTACTTAAATTCTTTTAATTTCTGCACCCAAACTATTCAAAGTTTCTTCCAACTTATAATAGCCACGATCTATATGATAAACATCGTTAATTGTAGTATATCCTAAAGCAGATAACCCAGCAATAACAAGACCTGCCCCACTTCTTAAATCAGGTGCAGTTACATTTGCACCATATAAATTTTTTACCCCTTTAACGAATGCTGTTCTGTCTTTTAAAATTATATTTGCACCCATCTTTTTTAGTTCGGTAAAAATTTTAAATCTGGTTTCAAACAAATTTTCAATAACTACACTTGTTCCCCTTGAAATTGTTTGCAAGGTTAACATTTGGCTTTGCAAATCTGTTGGGAAACCGGGATATGGAAGTGTTTCAATTTTTGAAATGCATTTTGGACGAGTTTCCACTTCTATATTTATATTATCACTTTTTATTTTAATATTGCAACCGCTTTGTTTAAGTTTAGAGATTAAAGCCATATTAAATTCGGGTTTTCCGTCAAATAAAGTAATATTTCCACCAACAGAAGCACATGCAATTAAATAAGTTCCTGCAATAATTCTATCTGGTATTGCCTTGTAAGCAACTGAATTTAATTTTTTTACACCTTCAATTATAATTGTGCTAGTTCCTGCACCACTAACCTTGCCACCCATTTTATTAATAAAATTTTGCAAATCTTCAATTTCTGGTTCTTTTGCAGCATTGTAAATTTCAGTTTTTCCCTTTGCAAAAACTGCTGCCATCATAATATTTTCAGTTGCCCCCACACTAGGAAAATCCAAATGAACAATTCCCGCTTTTAAGTTAGTTCCATCGCAATAAATGTAACCATGTTTTTCTTCTATTTTAACATTTAATGCTTTTAAACCTTTAATATGTAAATCAATGGGCCTACTACCTATGTTGCAACCACCCGGATATGCAACTTTTGCCTTTTTAAATTTTGCAATAAGTGGTCCTAACATAAAAATTGAAGACCTAACCATTTTAGAATATTCTTCAGGAATAAAATACTTATCAGCACAACTAGAATCAATGATTAAATCTTCATTAAAAAAATTTGTTTTACAGCCAATTTCAGTTAAAATTTTCACCATATATTCAACATCAGAAAATCTGGAACAATTGTTTATTTCAACAACTCCATCACACATAACCGAACAAGCCAAAATTGGTAATAATGCATTTTTAGCCGAAGGAATTTTAATATTCCCCTTCAACTTATTACCACCCGTTATATAAAATGAATCCATAATAACTCCGTATATCTAGATACTTCATTTTATGAAAAACTTAAAAATTATTGTTACTAGCACTAAAAAAAGAACCCTTTATTAAAGAGTGTAAAACACTCTATTTTTAAATAAAATTAGAACCGATTTTATTAACAAAACCTTTTTAATCAATTTTAATTTTATCACACAACATATCCATCTCTAAATTGTGGCTATCAATGTTTTGCTTTTTGCCTAAATCCAAACACCTTAAATATGGAATAAATTTATATGAATCACCCACACAATAACTTAAATTAATAACTTTTTTATTTGGATTATAGTTTAAATCTAATTTTCTAGATGCAGGGTCAACAAGTACCCACTTACCATTATAAAAACACTCACAAAAATAGTGCCCAGAATGTCGTTTATTATCGCCACCCTTAAACCTACTAAACCAATTAAATTCGGCTGTTGCTAAAATTGTTGTTGGGTAACCTAATTGCCTTGCAAATGTTGCAAATAAAATGGCATAGTCGGAACAACCAACTGAAAAACCACTTTCCCAAATTTCACTTGCAAATCTGTTAAATTTGTTTAACTCCACAAATTGTTTATCTCTAGAAAATTTAATAACATGGTCAATCCATAAATATAAACTTTCTAGTTTTGTGTAGTTAGGATTATTTGCAATTTTTGCATTATAATCAAAATTAACCTTTTCTAAAATATATTCAGTTTTTAAAAATGGTTTTGTTAAAAAACCTGCAACACAAAAGTTATTTACATCTAATTTTTCCAAAGCAATTTCTCCCGCTTTTTTATTATAACACAAACTTAAAAATTTGTAAAAATTAATTGCTTAATTATTGGTATTATGCAAACACATAAAAACGGCTTTATTATAAAGTTTTATTTGTTTTGCATAGCACATAAAATTTAAACAAAAAAAAGAGCGAAATAATTCGCTCTTTTTATTGAAATGAAAAATTCTCAACTTCTTGCCAAGTAACATTTGTAGGAATTTCTGGAATTTCAAAATTAGAAATATTAGTTTTAATTTCTTCAACAACAGAATCTGCATCTTCTACTTCAATTTTAATAATTGTTTCGGTAGCCAAATCAATTTCAATATTATAAATTGTAGTAGAACAATCAAAACTAATAGTGCAAACATTATCAACAACATCTACATCTTGACTATCTGCATTTGATAACACTATTGATTTATAGTGTGAAACCACATTATTATAGTAAATTTCATTTAATGAATTTCCCAAAAGTTTTCTAGCAGCATCATCAAAATTTGCATATTGAATGTATTCATAAACAGAATCATTATATATAGACATTACTTTTCCTGTTTCATCAATCCAACTCTTAACAAATTCGGTTCCACTTTCTGTATATCCTATAACATAAACATAATTGTCACTGAAATACACTTCAGATTTTTTAAGATTTTTTGTTGAACTATAATAAAAGTTTTCTAGATTGTGTTTTTCATCAAATACAACATCAACAATTGAACTTAACAAATCATTATCATCAACAACATAAATTTCATCTGAAACCATTCCATCATATTCAACATAATATTCGTCATCTGGGTGTTTTGCAATTATATAATCTGCAGCAGGAACTTCAGTTACAACACCCATAGCATCAACATGGAAAACATGTAAATTTTGTTTAAATGTTCCATCTGATAAAACATAAACATTTCCACTGTTGGTAACATTAATAAATTCTTCACCAGGAGCATCTAAAGTTAAATCTGATTTATCAAAAGTTGGCATTTCAGTAATATATGTATATTCAGACAAGTTAGATCTATCAGGCTCAGTTAAATCGGTATATTGTTTTTTGTAAACCATCATTGTATTTTTATTAATATAATATGTTGTAACAGAACTACCTGCACTAACTTTTGTAATAATAATATCTGTTGCAGAAACTTGACAAGTTGCCTCTTTTAATCTATCAGGATACATTTGTTCTAATAATGAATCTTTGGCACTTGAAACAGCAAACATATATTTAGCTCTATCTTCGGCATTTGCAAATTTAAGAATATAACCATCATTATCAATAGCATAAACTAATTGATTATTTTCATCGGTAAACACTTGCATTTGTGTTTCACCTTCAACAAACTTAACAACATATTCTGTATCAGAAAGATAAGCTATTCCATTTGAATTTGTTTGAATATATTCGTATTTAATTATTTGTTGTTTTTTGCTTTCAGCTAATCCTATTTCAAAAACTTGTTGAATATAATCTTCTTCTTCAAAAACATTAAATGTAATTTTTTGTTTACGACCCCTATATTCACAAGTTAAAGAATACACACCCTTTTGTGAAACATCTAAACTAGATGGTGTAATTTTTAAACTAGCACTATTTGTAACATCGGTTTCTGTTCCATCTAAACCAGAAACTGAATATGCTTTTAAATTTAAATCATTTAACGATTGACCTTGTAACAAACCAGATATTTTATTTGTTTCAACTTTTAAAGTGTATTCAAAATCAATTCCTGCCTTGCTAGGAATTTCAAAGTTGTAATCATATAAAATATTCATTCCTTGGAAACTTAAAGGTAAACCTGTTTCATAATCAATAACAGCAACACTACCATTAATATCTTCAAATGTAAGTGTGTTATTTACCGCATCATAAGTAAAATCTGTAGTTCTTAAATTTAATAATGAATTTAATAAAGATTCAACAATTTCACTTAAATTATTAACATTCATTTCTTCTTTTAATGCATTTTCAAATGAACCAAAATCTACAACATCATCATAATCTTTTGAAACTGATTTTGTGTAAGATTTACCATCTGTATCAATCCACATTTCATCATATGCCATTTTAGCATATAAACCGTTAATTGAAATATATTCAACAAAAGATTCACTATCGGTTTTATCATTTGCAACGAAAACACTGTTATAAGTTTCTGTTTCTAAATGAGCAGCAAGTTTTTCTTTAATATGTGCTACATAATCAGTAACAGAAACAACTTCTAAACTAGTTGAAACTTCTTTTCCGTAAGAATAAAACTTAAATGTTTTTGTTCCTTCAGTTTCGGTTTCAAAATCGTAGTTATCATATTTAGCAACTGTTTTAAAAATTGGTGTTCCACCATTGTTATAAACAGCTTTAATTGTAGGTTTTAAAGAGTTTAATCCCTGCCCAACAAAAGCTTTTGTGTCGTTAAGTTCAACAACGATAGAATCTGGTTGTAAAACTTCAACAACATAATTCTTTAAAAAACCTTCATAGGAAACATTAATTGAATAACTATCAACATCGTTACTATCAAACATGGAAGAATCAACTGTGTAACCTGTGGTAAGTTCTTCTTTTGAGCCATCTTTGTAAACAGCATTAACTTTTAAACCAGCAGCTGTAAAATCTTCCGATAATAAATATTGTTTTTTAGCATGAGTTGTGTCTATTTCAATATTTTTTAGTTCAGCATTGTGCTTACTATTTAAATCTGTAATTTCTGTTTTGTGTTCGTCGTTAAGTTTTTTAATTTGAATATCTTTAACAACCCAAACAGCAACAGCAGAAATACACATTAATCCAATTACTATAAATATTCTAGCAATTACTTTTTTCATTTTTCACCCCTTTAATTTGTTATTTTTAGAATAATCAATAAAACAAACTTTTGTCAAATTATTTAATATAATTAAATAAATACAACAAAAAAAGGAACAACTTAAACTGTTCCTTTTTGTTTTAGTTTTTATAAGTTCTAACAAATTTTTTATATTTATTTTTTTCTTGTAGTGCATAACGATTTATTTTAATTTTTTCAAAGTAAGAAAATTTTAAGCCATAAATTTCATCATATTCTATTAATTCCTTACAAAACTCAACAATGCCACATTTAAAATCTTTATATTCGTTAATGTAACTCTTACTTAATTTTTCAAAATTTGCAGAATCAACCATATCGTTAATTGTTTTTAAAATATCAAACAAATATCTCATATTTCTAGTAAACCTTAACGAAGCCTCCCTTCTATCTATATCTTTTAATTTATCGTAAGCATATTGTTGCCAAACTTGCATAGAAGGAATTGTGTAACGAATATAACGATACATTATAAAATCTAGAATTTCCATTTTATCGTTTTCAATAAAGTTTAACCCTTTATTAAAATACTCTTTAAATAATTCCATATTAAAATCATCTTCGTCAGTGTCCATTAGTGAAACAAACGACCTTGCAAATAAAACATAAGGATTATTAGGTTCGGTTTCTAAAAACTTATCATATAATTCCATTGCTTTAAATTCGTTTCCATCACCTTCTAACTTTGCAGTTCGTGATAACAATTTATCAAGTGACAAAACTTTGTTTTTTGTTTCAGTTTCAGGTTTTTGAATTAAAACAACAGCACCACAATACGAACATTTGCATTGTTGTTTTGAATCAGGAACTTCAAGCGAACTTCCACAACTAGAACATTTTAAGTTAATTACTTTCATTTTTATTTCTCCCCTATTTAACAAATAGTATCATAAAATCCAAAACACTAAAATTAAAATTTTAAGGTTTAATTGATTCACTACATTTCCAAAAATTTATTTAAAAGTGCATTAATGTTTTTTAAACAATTTGTTTTTCTGTCTTCAAAATTTTTAATGTTTTTAAAGTGTCTAATATTTACAACTAACTCTAAAAAAACCACTTCCTTATCATCAATTTTTTTAGGATAGTTTTTAACCATAGAATTATAAATAACACTATCAAAAAAATACATATGAACAAATTCAATTTCAGGAATATAAAACTCCATATTTCCAAAATCTATAACACCCGAAATTTCACCATTTTCGGCAACCATTATATTACCCGCATTTAAATCACCATGAGTTAAACAAAACTCTTTGCTAACAAGCATATTTTTATAAACCTGCTTTAATTCAGCAAGTTTACAATAAACATCATTAGTTAAATATTCTTTTAAAATTGCCAAGCTTTTATCATATTTGTTTAGGTTTGTGTCAATTTCCTGCTCTTTATTGCCATTAACTGTAATACAATGAAGTTCAGCAAGAAACCTACCCAACACTTTTCCAATTTTATTTTTTTGCTCAACACTTAAATTAGAAATAACTGTTCTTAATTCTTTACCTAAAATACATTCTTCAATAATTGCCCCAAACGGATAATCTAAACAAGCAGGAATTAAACTGTAAACCTTAGGATAATTAACCGTTGTAATTTTCCCGTTAACAACTTGCATTTTTTCAAACATGGCCTTATATGTTAAAAAAGAATCTTCTCTTTTACCAACAATAATTGCCTTACCATCTTCTAATAGATATGCATCACCGGCAGAACCACTACCCAACTTTTTTACAACATTATACTTCATAACAACCCCAACATTATTATTTCATTCTAGACAAAACAAAGTTATTATATTATAACCTATTTAAAAATAATTCCAAAGCTTTTTTGTGGTATGGCAACGGCAAAATTTCATTAACTTTTTCAAGTTTAATTTCTTCTACCACATGACCTTCTTCGGTGGGCTCACAAAGTTTATTTCCAACTTTAACAATATAAAAATTTGCCAAAGTTTCAAGTGGCCACTTACCAGCTGCCAACCAAAAACAATCAATAGTTACAAACGGTTCGGCACTTAAAAGTTCATAACCCGATTCTTCAATAAATTCCCTTTTTAAACATTCTTCTTTTGTTTCGTCATTTTCAATACCACCACCAACAAAAGAATATAAGTCGGAGGCCAAGCGGTCTTAGGAAGACAATGTCATAAATCAAC
>JAZNIS010000044.1:0-4837 GCA_045577635.1 Clostridia bacterium | reverse complement strand
TGCAAGTAATGTTTTACCTGTTCCTGGTGGGCCTACAAGCAACACTCCCTTAGGAATTCTTGCACCCAAAGCTTTAAACTTTCCTGGATTTTTTAAGAATTCAACAATTTCTTGTGTTTCTTCTTTTTCTTCTTCTGCACCAGCAATATCTGCAAATCTAATGTTTGTTTTTTCATTTAATTTTGCTTTGCTTTTTGCAAATCCACCACCAGCACCTTGACCTTTACCACTTAACATTCTAAACATTAAAATACCAATAATTAAAACAATAACAATGCTAGTGTATGGTAAAATTGTGCTTAAAAAACTTTCTTGAACAGGAGCAGATGTAATAACAATTCTTTCATAATTTGCATATTTAGCAGTTAAAGCTGCTGCATTGTCGTTAGCATCAAAATCCTTATAACCATGTGCTTTATCAATACTATCTCTTAACTCAAAAATAGGTTCAAGTTCCATACTTAATGTATATTCAAAATAGTAGTCAGCTGATTTTGGCCATTCTTTATCGGTGATTTCACTATCAATCACTCTAATTTTACCTACACCACCTTGTAAGTAAATATCGGCAACCTTACCTTCTTGCATTAAATTGTAAGCAGCATTTGCCCCTTCAATTTTTTGACCTGGGTCACCAGAACTAGCCAAATAAAAAATTAATAACACTGCGAGAATTATAACTATTGCAGAAACAACTCCCGAGAATCCTCTTTTCTTTTTCTTATTTTCCAAAAGATTAGTCCTCCAAATAATTTTATGCTAAATCATTTTAACACAAAAACCGTTTAATGTACACTAATATATCAATTCTTAATTAAAATATAATTAATATATACCTTATATTATCTGCAAAAAATGTCGTAAATAGTTGTGTTTTTTAATTTTAGCAATCTAATTATTAAACCTAATTAGCAATTAATTTATTTGAATTTTTTTCATAAATATTTTTTAAACTTAATCCCTTAACAATGGCATCGCAAACAAAATTTACAGCCATTAAAACTTTATTATATTTTACTGATTTTAAAAACATAAAATCACTAATCCCTACAACATTAACCTTTGCTAAAATACTAATGTTTCCCATAACAGTTTTATTTGTTTTACTAGCAGGTAAACAACCATAATTACAAAGCGAAATTTTACCTAAATCTTCAATTTCTCCTAACCCTGCATCTAAAACAATTATTGGACTTAACGGATAATCCTGTCTTATTTTTTCATAAACAAAGTTTATGTTTTTTGAAGTTATATTATTTGTTAAATTCCCATAAACTGTTTTTAGGTTATACTTATTTTTTAATATTTCACCACACAACGGACCAAACAAATCTCCAACCACTTGTGAATTGCCAACACACAAAAACACCGGATTATTATAATTGTTTGTAATAAGCATTTCAGCAAAACTAAACGAAAATTTAAGTTTGTTTTGTTCTTTAATTAAAAAATCCTGTTTCATACCACACATAAAACCACCTAATAAAGCCATTTTTAACAAACAATTTGTTAATTTACAACATTAAAAAACTTATTGTTTTGTTTTATTTAATCTACTTATGGCTACACTTTCTTTATTAACATTTAAAACATTATTACCTAAAAATAGAATGTTAAAACTTAATTTATTTCGTAATTTTTATTAAATTTTGCAACACAATTAATGACAAACAAAAAAATATATGATATATTATAGTTAGATTATATAAAATAAAGGGGTATATTATGGGTTGGGTAGATATTGTATTTATCGCATTATTAGTAATATTCGCTATCATTGGTCTAGCAAAAGGACTATTTGAATCTATTTTAGGTATTTTTAGTTCTGTGCTATCAGTAGCAGTTGCTATTTTAGTTTCAAAACCTGTTACATCACTTATTAACAAAGTTGTTGATACTAACAAATTCTTCTCTGAACTATTAGTTAAATGGGGTTGGATTGGTGAAGAAGGTGCTACAATTTTTGGTAAAACTTACACAGTTACACAAATTGGTAATGCCTGCACAACAATTGTATCAATTGTAGCAGTTTGGTTACTTATTAAAGTTGCTATTTGGTTACTTGCTAGATTATTTGATTCAGCTACAACTAGCAGTTCAGCATTAAGTGGCTTAAACAGAGTTTTAGGTTTAGTATTTGGTGCTGCTAAAGGTTTCATTATTGCTTGTATCGGTTTAGGTCTTGCTGCAATTCTAAATATTTGTGGAGTTTCTAGTGTTGGTACTTTAATGGAAGCAAACACTATGAGTAACTTTGTTTATAAATATGTAAACGAATGGGTTGCTACAACTATTGAAGACAGAATTGATGATGTATTAGGTAAAGGCGAACTTCCTGGTACAGAAACAGAAGGTGAAGAAGCTGAAGGCGAATCTAGCGAAGAAGCTGTTACTGTAACAATTGATGGCAACGAATATAATGTTGTTCTATAATTAATGCAAATTAAAAGAGTGGTTTAGTTCCACTCTTTTTTTATTTTAAAAATTAAGTTAAATAGAAATTAAGTTAAATAGAGTAGGGGAATTAACAGAGTAGAGCAGGGTTATAAATAAAGTGAAACATTAAACAAATTACTTTAATAAAAAATAAAAAGCACGAATTTATTAATAAGTTCGTACTTTTTTTAAATCAATATTTTTTAATAATAGGGCTTAATTAAGCCAATTTTTCAACTTTTAATGTTTATTAAAACGAATTGTGAGCCGTTTTAATAATTTAAAATGAACTAATCCCTGTTTAAAAATTCTAAAATTCTATCTAAATCATCAGCAGAATAATAGTCAATATAAATTCTGCCTTTTTTATCGTTACCCATAAAGCTTACCTTTGTTGCAAACTTATGTTGCATAAGATCAATTAAATTTTTAAGTTCTGCACTAGGTTCAATCTTAACTTTTTTAGGTTGTGGGTTAGATAGTTGTTTAACTGCCTTTTCTAAATCCCTAACGGTAACCTTTTTAGTAACTGCAAGTTTTGCAAGTTTAACTTGTGCTTCTGGGTCAGTAACAACAACTAAACTTCTAGCATGACCAGCACTTAATTTGCCACTTTCAACCAAAGCTAAAACTTCTGGTTGTAATGATAATAATCTTAATGTATTTGCAATAGCAGGGCGGCTTTTACCTAATCTGTCAGCCAAAACATCTTGTGTCCAACCATAAATTTCTAAAAGCTCTCTCATAGCATTTGCAACTTCAACAGGATTAAGATCTTCCCTTTGAATATTTTCAAGCAAGGCAACTTCTTTTACTTGTTGTTCAGTGTAATTTTTAACAATGGCAGGAATTGTTTTTAAACCAGCTAATTTACTTGCTCTAAATCTTCTTTCACCAGCAACAATAATATATCTGTCGTCAGTTTTATTAACAATAATAGGTTGAATAACACCGTGTTGCTTAATACTATCACAAAGTTCTTTTAGGGCAGTAGGTTCAAAATTCTTTCTAGGTTGGTTTGGGTTAACATCAATTAATTTAATATCAATTTCTTTAACTCTTTCACCATCTATTTCTTCAATTTTTCCAGCAGCATCTTTCTTAACAACTTGTGGTTCATCATCTAAAATTCCTAATAAACTTCCTAAACCACGACCTAAACCTTTTTTATTATCCATAACATTTTAATCCTTTATTTTTTGTTTATTTTTATATTTTTAATGTTTAAACATAAGTTTCTGTCAAAAACTATATACTTATTGTTAAAAACTATCTATTTTGATTATCTCTTCTTAAAAACTCTTCTGTTAGTGTTTTATAAGCAAAAGCACCATTACATTTAGGGTCATATAGGCAAATAGGTTCACCATAACTAGGAGCTTCTGCTAATCTAATGTTTCTAGGAATAATGGTATCATAAACCTTATTATTAAAGTATTTATTAATATCAGCAGCAACAGAGTTTCCTAAATTACTTCTAGAATCTTTCATAGTTAAAACAACACCTTCAATATCAATATCAGGATTTAAGTGTTTTTTAACTAATTTAATTGTGTACATTAACTGTGTTAAACCTTCTAATGCAAAATATTCGCATTGAATAGGAATAATTAAGGAATTACTTGCTGTTAGGGCATTAACAGTAATAAGACCTAAACTTGGTGGACAGTCAATGCAAATATAATCATAACTGTTTTTAACTGTTTGAAGTATCTTTTTAACAACTTTTTCCCTATTATTCATTTGAACAAGCTCAATTTCAGAGCCAGCAAGGTCAACATTACTAGGAACTAGGTCTAAATTAGGTAATTTTGTCTTTAAAATAACTTCATCAATCAAATTATCGTCCACAATTACATTATAAATGGTCTTTAAACCTGATTCTTTATCAATTCCCAAGCTACTTGTAGCATTTCCTTGTGGGTCCATATCAACTAAAAGCACTTTTTTACCCATAACAGCCAAATAACTAGCCATATTAACACAAGTAGTTGTTTTTCCCACACCACCTTTTTGATTAATAAAACTTACAATTTTACCCATAGATGCACTTCCTTTATTTTATTATATAAAGTATATATATTTATTACATTATAGCAAACACTTTTTAAAAATAAAACTTAAATTTTATATCTTTATTAAATTTGTTAAAAATGAACTACTAAATTTAAACAATTTTTGTAGGTGCATAACATTTTTAATAAAACATTTCAATTTTTAAAGTAAAAAAATTGTTTCACGTGAAACAATTTAAAACAAATAATTCCTTTATTTCTTAACACTTTGAATTAATAATAAAATTATTTTAATAAAACAAAATTAATTAAAGGGTAGGGGTGATATTAAACAACAAAACAAAACATTGAATAATTTAAAATTAAATATATTCTTAACTAAATGC
>JAZNIS010000043.1:0-14361 GCA_045577635.1 Clostridia bacterium | reverse complement strand
GGGGTTAGTTATTGGACCATTAATCAATATTTCCCACAAAATTGGTTGGTTTTAAATTATATGTTTAAAGTTAAAAAACTTATTTAAATTTAACACTTTAACCGTTATGGTTAAGGTGTTTTTTGTTTGTTATTGTTGACAATGTAATATCCAAAAAGTATAATAAGTATGAAAAGTATAACAAATTAAACAAAGGAGTTAGTATGGAAAGAGAAAAGTATGTAGGAGTTTGCAAAGTGGGCGAAAAGGGGCAAATAGTAATTCCCAAAGAAGCTAGAATTATGTTTAACATAAATCCGGGCGATACTGTTATTGTGTTATGTGATAAAGAAAAAGGTATGGCAATTTTAAAATCAGATTTTATTGAAGATTTATCAAGTCAAGTGTTAGGTAAATAAAAGGAATAATTATGTCGTTTATAACAATTAACAATTTAACAAAAAATTATAAGTCAAAAGTTGCTGTTAACGATGTCAGTTTGCAAATTAATAAGGGTGAGTTGTTTGGCTTGTTGGGTGTAAATGGTGCAGGAAAAACAACTTTAATAAAAATTTTGTGTGGGCTTACTAAAAAAACGAATGGTACTGTTATTGTTGATGGTTTAAATTTAGATAAAGATATTAACAAAATTAAAGAAATTGTTGATATTTCTCCACAAGAAACATCGGTTGCAAATAATTTAACGGTTAAAGAAAATTTAGAGTTTTTTTCTGCGATTTACAATAAAGGTGATAATTCTGTAATAGATGAAGTTGTTAAAGTTTTTAATTTAAAGGAAGTTTTAAATCAAAAAGCAAAAACTTTATCTGGTGGTTATAAAAGGAAACTCTCTATTGCAATAGCTTTAATTTCCAAACCTAAAATATTGTTTTTAGATGAACCAACTTTGGGTTTAGATGTTTTTGCCAGAAGGGAACTTTGGGAAATTATTAATAAATTAAAAAATAATGTTACTATAATTCTTACATCACATTATTTAGAAGAAATTGAATATTTATGTGATAGGGTTGGAATTTTGTCAAAGGGTAAACTATTAAAGGTTGACACAATTGAAGAAATAAAAAAACTAACCAATAAAAACACTTTTGAAGAAGCATTTATAAAGTTAGTGGAGTTAGATAATGAACAATAGATTTTTAAACTTTTTTAAACGAAACATTAAAGAAGTTTTTAGGGACCCTATAATATATGTTTTTTGTTTGGGGTTTCCTGTAATAATGTTTGTAATGTTTCAAATAATTAATAATTACTCACAAGGAAACACTGCCGAGTTTGAGCTAAAAGCTTTGTTGCCTGGAATAATGATGTTTTCTTACACATTTGTAATGTTAACAATGTCATTACTTGTTTCAAAGGATAAACAAACAATGTTTTTAAAACGATTGTTTTCATCTCCAATGAAATCTTATGAATTTATTTTAGGATATGCTGTTGTTGGAATAATTGTAGGGTTAGGGCAATCGGTGGTATGTGTGCTAACAGGGTGGATAATATCATTAATTTCAAATGTTCCATTTGTTCCTTTTTATAAAATTCTATTATTAGTTATTAGCCAATTGCCAATTTTATTAACAATGGTTTTTGGTGGGATATTGTTTGGAACAATTTTTAATGATAAAGCATCTCCTGGGATTTCATCGGCTTTTATAACCTTGGCAGGTATGTTGGGTGGTTGTTGGATGCCTGTTAGCTCTATGGGCGATTTTGAAGTGTTTTGTAGGTTTTTACCGTTTTATCCTTCGGTGTATATAGGTAGAGCTATAACAGCTGCTCCTAAAACAGGTTTTGGGCTTTATACATTTGATAAGGTGGCGGCACTAGGTTTTATTCCTTTAATGCTGTTTATGGTTGCAAGCATTGTTTTATCGGTTATATGTTTTAAAGCCACTATGGTAAGTGATAAATAAAAAAATAAAGTGTGAGTTTTCACACTTTATTTTTTTCTTGTTCTAAGTTTTTTCTTTGTATTAATTAAGTGGCTAATTCCTGCAATATCACTAACAGGCATACTAAAACATAAACCTTTGCCTTCGCTGTTTAAGTTTGATGCTTCGCACACTTTTTTCATAATTTCGTTTCGTTTTAAACGGTTAACTAAAATTAAAACAATTTCTTTTTCAGGTTGAATTTTAATTCCTAAAATAGAATCATTTTCGTGAACACCAGTACCTCTGGCATTAATAATTGTTGCACCTGTTGCTCCTGCTTCTCTGGCAGCATCTACAACATAATCGGAAAACCCTTTATTAATAACAACAACAATTAAATCGTATTCCTTATTTTTTGTTGTTGACATTCCTTTATTAACTTCTTTTACTTTATCATAATTAATTTTTGCCATTTTGCACCTCAATATTTAATGTTGTAAGTAGGTCTAGGGTAGCACTGCTAGGTTCAATTGTGAATACTAATCCAGAGTGCTCAACATTTAAGTGTAGGTCGGTGTAAACAAGTTCAACCAAGGCCTTACTTCTTTCTTCATCAATTAAACAAGCTATAATATCTCTTTCAACAACTCCAAACCCAAAAATATCAGCCATTTCAGATTCGGCAGTACCTTTGCCTTGAAATCTAACAATATTGTTTATGTGGTTGTTTTCAAGTAAATCAATAACATTTTCGCCTTCGCCTCTGTTAACAATTACTATCATAATTTCAAAGGGTGGCTTAATTTTGAATTTTTTCATTAATCATCATCTCCATAATCAAATTCAATAATTTCAACTGCTTTTTTAGTTTTTGGCTTTTCTTTTGCTATTTGATATTGTGAAATAACTCTGTAAATCACACCTAAAATAGAAATGGCTAAAATAGGTAAGCAAGCAATTAAAGCAACTGTTCCAAATGCTCCAACCATAATATTTGTGTTGTTTGCAACACAAACACCCATAATAAACGGTAAAATAAAACTTGTTGACATTGTTCCAGCGGCAACACCACCACTATCAAATGCAAGAGCAGTAAATATTGGTGTGCATAAAACCGAACAAATAATTGTAACTAAATATAAAGGTAAAATTAAATAAATAAAATCAATGTTATATAAAACTCTGGCTAGTGCAATAATTAAGCTTAACGAAACACCTATTGAAATGGTTATCATCATAACTCTTTTGCTAATTACACCATGTGTTATATCTTCAACTTTTTTGTTTAATACTTGAACAGCTGGTTCTGCTAAAACAATTAGGAAACCA
The DNA here is from genome assembly GCA_045577635.1 of Clostridia bacterium. Lineage (GTDB taxonomy): Bacteria > Bacillota > Clostridia > Christensenellales > UBA1242 > UBA6345. The sequence goes on along the minus strand of JAZNIS010000043.1, from coordinate 11,164 downwards.
ATTAGTGCTCCAATAGGCAGTAAAATCCAGCTAAATTTGCTTGTGGCAATTTTGTATCCAATAACACTAGCAATAGGTAAAAATCCCGTTAAAACTCCTGTTAGGAATATTACAATACCAAAAAAGGTGTAAATTAAACCAATAATAATTTTTAAAATTTGTGTTTTTGGATATTTTAAGTAAATTGCATTATAAACAAAAAAGAATACAACAATAGGCAAAAGTACTAATGAAATTTCACTGATATTATCTAAAAATTCAACACCAAATTCTGTTAACATTTGTCCAAATGTGCCGGTTGTTGTTTGTGTTAAAACTGTTTGAGTTGAATTCATGTCGCCTTTGCTAAAAATACATAATAAAAGGGTGGTGATAAGTGGACCAACACTAGTTAAAGCAATTAAACCAAAACTATCTTCTTCGTCACTTTTACTACTACTTCTAACAGCACAAATACCCATACCAAAAGCCAAAATAAAAGGAACAGATATAGGTCCTGTTGTAACTGCACCCGAATCAATTGAAACAGGTAGAAATTCGGCAGGAACAAGTAGCATTAAAATAATTACAATAGAATAAGCAATTGTTAAAATTGTTTTTAAACTAATTTGAAAAATAATTCGTAAAACAGCAAGTGCTAAAAATATGCCAACACCAACCGAAACAGCAATAATAAATAACCACTTATTAATTGCTCCAACTTGACCTGCTAAAACAGATAAATCAGGTTCAGCTAGGGTAATGATAAATCCTAAAACAAATGCAAAAGCAAGAAGGGTAAGTAGTTTACGGGATTTGCTTAAATGACCTGCAACACTGCTACCCATGGTGAACATAGCAGAATCAGCACCAACAGTAAACAAAGCCATACCTAAAATTAAAAGTACGGCTGAAATAATAAACTTTGTAATATCGTATCCTGAAAGGGGAGATATTGTTAGCCCTAAAACTAACACCAAAGCAACTATTGGAATTACAGAAATAAAACTTTCTTTGATTTTATCAAAAATATTTTTAAACAAAATATAAATTCCTAAAATATTGTTTTTGTTTACTTATTAATTGTATTTTTTTATTTAAATAAAGTCAAACAATAACTTGGTTAAAAAAAATTATTAATTACATAATTAATAAAGTTATAAAAATTTCACAATTTATTAACTTTGTGTTAAAATATTCTAAAATGTGAAAAGGTGATTAATTATGAGTTCAGCAAGAGAAGAATTTATTGAATTATATGAAAAATATATTACCAGAGAAGGCAGCAAAGAACTTTTAAAATGGCTTATGCAATCCGATTTTTTTACTGCACCAGCAAGCACAAAATTTCATTCTGCTTACGAAGGTGGATTGTGTGAACATAGTGTAAAAGTTTACAAAAGATACTTAAATTTGATTAAAGCAGAATATGGCGAAAATTATGCCAAAGTTTTATCTGATGAAAGTATTGCAATTATTGCTTTATTGCACGATGTTTGCAAGGTTAATTGTTATAAAGTTGATTATCGTAATGTTAAAGATGAAACAGGAACTTGGGTAAAACAACCTTACTATGCTTTTGAAGAAGATTTGCCTTATGGACACGGTGAAAAATCAGTTTACATTATTAACGGATTTTTAAGATTAACCAGGGAAGAAGCGATTGCAATTAATTGGCATATGGGTGGTTTTGATATGAGAGCAAAAAGTGGTTCATCTACTTATGCTAATGCTTTTTATAAATTTCCTGTTGCTTGTTTGTTTCATGTGGCAGACACTTTAACAACTTATTTAGATGAAACTGTTTCAAAGTAATACGGGAAAAGGTAATAAAAATTAACTAAATTATTAGTGCTATGCAAACAATAAAAAACCAAGGTAATTCCTTGGTTTTTTTGTTATTGCATAGTAGTTATTTTTTATTAGATAACATATCTTCAAATTCTTTAATAAATTCCATAAAATGGGTAACATCGGTAAACTTACGATAAACCGAAGCAAATCTAATATAAGCAACTTCGTCAATTTGTTTAAGCTTTTCCATAATCATTTCGCCAATTTCGGAAGATTTAATTTCTTGTTTTAAACTGTTTTGAATTTGTTTTTCAATCTCGTTAACCATTTCGTCAATTTGGGCAACTGAAACAGGTCGTTTTTCACATGCTTTCATAATACCTTGTTTAATTTTTAAAGGGTTAAACGATTGTCTGCTATCATCTGTTTTAACAACCATAATAGGTAATAATTCAACAGTTTCGTAGGTGTTAAATCTTTTTTGGCATTCTGGATTTAAACATTCTCTTCTTCTTCTAATTTGATTATTTTCATCAATATATCTTGAATCAATAACTTTGCTATCTTTACAGCCACAATAAATACATTTCATATAATTTCATCCTTAATGTTAAGTACCAAAAGTATAGCATATTTTGTGTGTTACTTGCAATAAAAAACGATATTTTGTGGTTTTAAGGTTTTATTCTTCATTTTCATTATTTTGTTCTGGTGTTGAGTTTTTTTCGTTATTTAAGGTTGTTATTGATTGTGAAGATATTTGTGTTAATTCAACCAAAATAACATCTTTTCCAATTTTGCATATTTTTGAAAATGGTATAAATATATCATTATTATTTTTAAAAAAACTAAAAAAAGATTTTTCGCAGGGTACAACAATTCCTGTAATTTTTAAAGTTCTACTATCAAACACCATATCAACTATGCATCCAAGCCGTTTTCCATCACAAACATTTATTACTTCCTTAGTCCTTAAATCACAAAATGTTATTTCCATAAAAACCTTATATACTTTTTATTTAATATATATGACAAAATATAACAATTAATTACATTTAAAAGATTTGCATATTTTATATAATTTGAAACAACTTAAAATATAAAGGAAAATTTATGCCGGTTGGATTTATTTTTTTGGGTGTTAGTTTAATATATGAATTGTTTTTCCTTGAAGGAAAATTACAAAAAGTTTTTTCAATTGCTTTTTGTTTGTTTTCTATGTGTGGTTATTTTGTAAAACCGCTTTATTTAGGGAATATTTCGTTTAATCTAATTATATGTTTTTCAGCTATAATTATGTTTTTTTACCTTTTCTTTTCTTTAACTAATCAGGAAAAATTTGTTTTATGTTATTGTTCTATTTTAGTAATTAGCATTTATTTTTGTTTGTGTTTAATTAGTGTTGATTTTGTTTCGTCATTAAATCCGTATCCAATATGTTTTGTTATTTTACTTTTAAGTGTTTTTAATTTAAAAAATTTTAAACTTGTATTTTGTTTAAATCAGTTTAGTTTTATTTTAATTAATGTTTTCAATTTGATTTTAGAAAAACCTTTAAACTATATTAATTTTGCAAATGTTGAATTTTTTAATTTGATGCTAGTAATTTTAGCAGTTGTTTTAACATTTAAATTTCTTATTTTTAATTTAAAAATATTAAAAAGGGGGAAATATGAAAAAAATTTTAATTTTAATGATGTTACTAATTCCTGTTTTTTTTAATCAAAATTTAACAGTGTATGCTTTTGATGGAGATATTGAAAAACAATATGTGGTTTACACAACAGATGGTAATTATCTGTTTGAAAAAAGCGATGTAAAAGTTTTTGATAATTACATTTCTAAAAGTTTTGATATGTATGAAATAGTTGAAGTTAATGACAAAACAAATAGGGCGATTGCAAAATTTATTAGAAAGTTAGATAGGCCAAATGTTGAAATTGGTTCAAATCCTAGCCATATTTCTGTTACAAATAAAAATATTTGTTTATATTTAACTCATAACGATGAAAGTTTTGTTCCAACCGATGGTGTTGATAGTGTTTATGGTGCAGGTGGAATTCATGATGTTGCAAAAGCTTTTAAACGAGAGTTAGAACTTTTGGGTGTTAATGTTGTTTTAGATGAAACCTTACATATTCCACATAATTCTTCTGCTTATTCCCGAAGTGGAGTTACAGCAAAAAATTTATATAAAAAATATTCACCAAATGCTATGTTTGATGTTCATCGTGACGGTGTTAGCAGAAATTATTATTTAGCAAAAGTAAATGGTGAAGAATATAGTAAAATTAGAATTGTTGTTGGACAAGCAAACGAAAATAAAGATGAAAATTTAGAGTTTGCATTGTACTTAATGAGTGTAGCCGAAGAAAAATATCCGTGGCTTTTTACCGATATTTATTTTGCAAAAGGTCACTATAATCAAGCAATTACTAATAAACTTTTGTTATTTGAAATGGGAACTTATTTAATTGAAAAGGATTTGGTTGTTAAGTCGGTTAAGCCACTTGCCGATGTTGTTAACACAGCTTTATTTAACACAACTGTTAATAACGAAGGTGAAAACATAATTATTGGTGGAACACCAACTGTAAGCACTCCAACTGTAAACGATTATTTGGAAAATTTGCAGGAAAATGAGCCAAAAATGACTTTAAATGGTAACAAATTCATAATGGGTGTTGTTATTATTATTTCGTTGTTGTTTACATTTGCAATAGTTGGTTTTGCAAACCGTCAAAAAACAACAAAAATGGTAAAAATTAATAAAAATAAACATTGATTATTTTAAAAGATGCCAAATTTTTTGGTTTCTTTTTTTTTAATTTTTATTTAAATACTATATGTAAACTTGATTTAAGTGACTATTTGTAGTAAACTAAAATAGACAAAATTTAAGGGGTGAAATTTGGAAAAACCACTTGTAGCCGTAGTTGGCAGACCAAATGTTGGTAAAAGTACATTTTTTAATAGAATTGCAGGTAAAAAAATAAGCATAGTTAAAGATATGCCAGGTGTTACCCGTGATAGAATTTATGCCGATGCAGAATGGTGTGGGCATGCTTTTACTATTGTTGACACAGGCGGATTAGATGTTAAAAATAAAGATGAATTTCAACAAAACATAACCAGACAAGCAGAACTTGCTGTTGAACTTGCACAAGTTGTTTTGTTGTTTGTTGATGGAAAACAGGGTTTACTTCCTGCAGATTATGATGCTGCAAGCTTTTTAAGAAAATATAAAGTACCTATTGTTTTAGTTGTAAACAAAATTGATAATAACGAACTTGAAAAAACATATGAATTTTATAATTTAGGTTTAGGTGAACCAATTGCAATTTCTGCAGAGCTAAACAAAGGAATTGGCGATTTGTTAGATGTTATTGTTTCAAAATTTAAAACCAAAGTTGATGCTTTGCAAGATGACGATCGTATTAAAATTGCCGTTGTTGGAAAACCTAATGCTGGAAAAAGTAGTTTAGTAAATAAACTTTTAGGTGAAAATCGTGTAATGGTTTCTAATGTTGCGGGAACAACTCGTGATGCAATAGATTCACCGTTTAAATATAACGGAAAAGAATACTTACTTATAGACACTGCTGGTATTAGAAGAAAAAGCAAAATAGATAAAGATTCGGTTGAACTTTATAGTGTTATTAGAAGTTTTGATGCTATTCGTCGTGCCGATATTGTTGTAATGGTTGTAGATAGCACCGAGGGGTTAAGCGAACAAGATGTTAGAATTGCAGGTTTTATTCATGAAGAAGGTAAGCCAAGCATTATTTTAATGAATAAATGGGATGCTGTTGAAAAAGATACTTACACCATGAATAAGTTTAACGAACAGCTTGCTGAAGATTTAAAATTTATGGATTACTATGTTGCACTTTATGGTAGTGCATTAACAGGTTTAAGAATTAATAAATTAATGGAAACTGTTAATGAAGTGCTAGAAAATTCTAAAAAACGAATTACAACAGGTAATTTAAACGATATTTTACAAAATGCTGTTTTAACTAATGAACCACCAACTAAAAATGGTAGAAGATTAAAAATTTACTATATAACACAACCATCAGTTGCACCACCAACTTTTGTGTTGTTTGTTAACGATAAAGATTTAATGCATTTCTCTTATTTAAGATATTTAGAAAATTGCATTAGAAATGCAGTTGATTTTAAAGGAACACCTATTAGGTTGTTAGTTAATAGTAAAAAGGAAAAGGATGTGTAAAATGTTGGTTACAGTTTTAAAATTTGTAGGGTTGGCAATTTGTTCATATTTGCTTGGAAGTGTACTTTTTGCAAAAATTATTTCTAGAACTCAAAAAGATGATATCACTAAACATGATAGTGGAAATCCTGGCACAATGAATATGTTAAGAACTCATGGTGTTATTTTAGGGTTTTGCACATTCGTTCTAGATGCTTTAAAGGGTGTGGTTTCTGCACTTGCTGGTTATTTAATTTTTGGTGGAGCAGATGGTGGATTAATTGCCAGAGTTGCAATTTATTTTGGTGGTATGTTTGCTGTGCTTGGCCATATGTTTCCAATCTACTTTAAGTTTAAAGGCGGAAAGGGTGTTGCAACTGCATCTGGTATTGCATTTGTAGCACATCCAATTGTTGGTTCAATTTTATTAGCATGTTACATTGTTTCATTAGTATTAATAAAAATTGGAAGTTTAAGTAGTTTATTAATTGCACTTTCATATTTGGTTATTGATACTGTTATGTTAATTATGGAAGGAAACTTCTGGGGACTAGGAATTGTTTACTTTGTTGTTGCTTTAATTGTTTGGGCACATAGAGCAAACATTAAACGATTAATTAATAAAAACGAAAATATTATTGATTTAAATGCAGCAGTTCAAAAGGATGTTGATCGCATTAAATTAAATAAAGAAAAAAGAAAACAGGATAAACAAAATAAAAACCAACCAGATGAAGCAGTGGTTGAAATTGAAGAAAACCATGAAGAACAACAACCAGAAAATAAAGAATAGAATTAATTGAATTATAAAAAGAGAGTTTAATTTTAAACTTTCTTTTTTTTATTTTTTATCATAAATTAAATAACTATTTCATAAACTTTTGTAATACTACATTGGAGGGAACTATGAATAGTTACAATATCTATTCCGATATTGCTAGTCGCACAAACGGAGATATTTATATTGGTGTTGTTGGACCTGTTAGAACAGGTAAATCAACTTTTATTAGAAGTGTTTTAAACACATTAGTAATTCCAAATATTACTGATGAAAATTTTAAAGAAAGGGCAATAGATGAAATTCCACAAAGTGGAGATGGTAAAAGTATTATGACAACCCAACCAAAATTTATTCCAAACAATTCGGTTGAAATCACAGTAAAAGATAATGTTAAATTAAATGTTAAACTTATTGATTGTGTTGGATATTTAGTAAATGGTGCAGTTGGTCATGAAGAAAATAATAAGCCCAGAATGGTAAAAACACCGTGGTCAGAAAATGAATTACCATTTGCCGAAGCTGCCGAACTTGGAACAAATAAGGTTATTTCAAACCATAGCACAATTGCCGTTTTGGTTACTACTGATGGTAGTGTTACTGATATTGAAAGAAGTGATTATGTTGTTGCTGAAGAAAGGGTTTATGAAGAATTAAGGAAGTGTGGAAAACCTTTTGTTGTGTTAATTAATAGCAAAAATCCTGATTCTGAACAGTGTAAAAACTTACAAAAAGAACTATCAAAAAAGTATTCATCTTCAGTAATTATTGCAGATGTTGAAAACTTAAAAAATGATGATGTTGATAAAATATTTGCAAAAATATTGCAAGAATTTCCACTTGTTTCAATTGATGTAAAAATGCCTAAATGGTTAAGTGCTTTGCCTTTTACTAGCAAATACATACAAGAAATTGCCACAAACATTACAGAAAATGTCAATAACTACATTAAAATAGGTGATTTTAACAATGAAATTTTAATGTTTGAAAATAGTGAAAATTTTGAAGTTGTAACTAATGTTGATATTATTTTAGGTGAAGGAAAGGTTGTTGTTACAGTTGTACCTAAACCTGAATTATACTATAAGGTTTTAAGTGAAGAATGTGGTTGTGAAATAAAATCGGACTATCATTTAATTAGTTATGTTAAGCAATTAACCGAAGCTAAAATTCAGTATGATAAATTTAAAGATGCTTTAAAACAAGTTGATGAAACGGGTTATGGAGTTGTGTATCCTAGTCAGGAAGATTTAAGTTTAGAAGAACCACAAATTGTAAAACAGGGTGGTAGGTTTGGTGTTAAGTTAAGAGCAAGTGCACCAAGTTTACATTTAATGAAAGTTGATATTAACACCGAAGTTAATCCCGTTGTTGGTAGCGAACAACAATCGGAAGAACTTGTTAAATATTTACTTTCTGAATTTGAAAATAACCCTAAGGATATTTGGGAAACTAAAATGTTTGGTAAAAGTTTAAGTTCGTTAGTAAACGAAGGATTACAAAACAAACTTGTTTCAATGCCGGTTGATGTTCAAAGAAAAATAAGAAAAACTTTGGGCAGAATTGTTAACGAGGGCAAAGGTGGAGTTATTTGTATTTTACTTTAATTTAGATTAATCAATGTTTCATTGTTAATCATATTCATTCCGAAAGGCAGGTTATAATCCTGTCTTTATTTTTTTGTTTGTGGTAAAATATTTGTATGAATAAATTAATTGTTTCTGTTAGAGAAAAACTTAATAGTTTGTCTGATTTAAAATTTAAACAATTTTCTTCTACTATTGTAAAAAATAAACACCATATGGTTGGTGTTAAAATTCCTGTTGTTAGAATAATTGCGAAAGAAATTGTAAAAACAAATGCTGTTGAATTTTTAAATAATAACCCATTGGAATTTTATGAAGAAGTTTTATTGCAGGGTATGGTGATTGGCTATTCAAAAATTCCTGATGATGTTAAGTTTGAATATTTAAAATTGTTTATACCTAAAATTTTAGATTGGTCAGAGTGTGATTCAGTTGTTTCAACATTAAAATTTTTTAAAAACAATTTAAATAAAACTTATAATTTTTTGTTGAATTATTTTAATAGTGAAAACGAGTTTGAAAAGCGATTTGCAATTGTTTCTTTTATGACATATTTTTTAACCGATGATTATTATTTGAAAATTTTAAAACAACTTTTATCAGTTAAAAGTGATTATTATTATGTTAATATGGCAGTTGCTTGGGCATTGTCGGTTTGTTTTGTAAAGTATTATAATCAAACAATGCAACTATTTAAAAATTCAAATTTATCAGATTTTGTTTATAACAAAACTATTCAAAAATGTTGTGAAAGTTTTAGGATTACTGCCGAGCAAAAAATAGAGTTGAAAAATTTAAACCGTAAATAAGTTTATGTTTGTAAATTTATAACTTGAAAAATTTTCTAGTTGCATTGTTTATTTAATTAAGTGCAACTTTTATTTTTACATGTTATAATTTTTGAAAATAAGGGAGTAGCTTATGGATAATAATTTTGGTGAGTTTTTAAAACAGAAAAGATTAGAAAAAAATTTGACTCAAAAAGAATTAGCTAAACTTTTATTTGTTTCGGAATCTGCTGTTAGTAAATGGGAAAAATCGGTTGCTCATCCAGATATAACTTTGTTGCCAAAATTGTCGGCGATTTTATCGGTTACCGAACATGAAATAATTACGGCTAGTGTGGATACAGAGTTTAGGGAAGAAAAGGTTCAGGCAAAAAAATGGAGAGCATTTTCATTTTCTTGGCAATTGTTTTGGCTTATTTCTTATGGTGTGGCATTACTTACTTGTTTTATTTGTAATTTAGCTGTTAATAAAACATTAAGTTGGTTTTGGATTGTTTTTTCTGCCTTATTGCTATCGTTTACATTTACAAACCTACCTAAATATATAAAAAAATATAAATTGTTATTTATCCCATTATCAATGTATTCGGCATTGTGTGTATTGCTTGCTGTTTGTTGCATTTATACGGGTGGTAATTGGTTTTTTATTCCAGCAATTTCAGTCCTTTTAGGGCTTGTTATAATTTTTGTTCCAATATATATTGCAAAATATGAAATATTTTCAAAAATTAGAAAATATAACGATTTTATTTCGGTTGGAATAAGTTTTATTGTTCTATTAGTTTTGCTTGTTGTAATTAATATTTACACTGCTGTTAACAACTATTCAAATTTAGCATGGAGTGTGATATATGCAATTCCAATTGCTTTAATTGTTTATATTGTTTTGAATATAATGATGTCTGTTAAATTTTTAAAATTGAACAAACTGTTAAACACTAGCATTATTTTAACTTTGGTTAACTTATTTGTTTATGTTGTTCCAATGTTTTTAAAAGTGGAAAATCAATCTTTGCAAAAAGTTATAAATGATGTTAACATTCTTAAAGCAAATTTTGGTAATTGGAATCCATCAGTTTGTTTGGAAAATAATATTCATTTAATAATTTTCTTATTATTATTAATTACAAGTGTTTCTTTTTTGGTTTCGGGATTAGTAATTCGTTCTAAAAGGAAAAAATAAATAAAAAACACTCTGAAAAGTCAGAGTGTTTTTTATTAACAAGTTTTACTAAAATGTTTATAACTTTATTTTAAAATTTCGTCTAAAATTTGATTTAAATTTGTAATGTTATTTAGGGTGGTGTGCCACAAGGTTTTGTTTGTTCCGTCAGTGTTATCGGGGTTTATGCAAATAGTTTTACAACCAGCCAAATGTGCATATTCATCATTATCGCCATTTCCAACAAAACACATATCCTCGGATTTTAAATTGTGCTTTTTTTGATATTCAATAATAAATTTTGCTTTACCTTCAAAGTCATAGTTTGTGCCTTTAATGTAGGTTAAATAACCATCTTTATCAAACTCTAAATCGTTTGCATTTATACTGTCAAAATATTTAGCATAATCGCCTAAAACTTCTTCAATAACATCGGTAAAGTTTCCGCTAATAATGTGTAAACTAATGCCATTATTTTTAAGTGTTTTAATAAAATCTTCAAAACCGTCCATAAGTTCAATATCGCTAATTAATTCAGGCATAATATTTTTATTCATTTTTTTTGCTTTAAAACTTTCGCAAGTTTCATCGCACCAACCTTGATAGGTTGTTTTATGGTTTAAATAGTCATATAGCTGTGTGTAATATTCTGAATTTATTTTATCGGTTGTATCATATCCTAATTTGTTCCAAATTTTTTTCCAAATGTTAGGGGCAGTTTTTGTTAATGTGCCATCAAAGTCAAACATAACTACTTTCATAATAATTTCTCCATAAATTAATTATACCACATTTTTGTTTTTGATTTTAATAAAATTTAAAAATAAAATAAAAAAAGATAGGTTAGTGCCCATCTTTTTT
>JAZNIS010000042.1:0-3983 GCA_045577635.1 Clostridia bacterium | reverse complement strand
GTTCATATAAATATATATTCAAACTAAAATATTTTATTTACCACAATTTGATTTATTTGATTGGGACAATAAAACAATTTTGATAAATAAAAAAACATATATTAAGTTAGTTATATGTGGTAGTGCAATTCTCTTTCATTTGTTCATAACAAATAATTACCTGATCTAATAAATATGCTAAAAATGCCCTATTACTAACTCTTTTTTGATTGTGATAAATATCTGTTAAAGGTTTTTCTTTACCATCATTATATTTGTTAGCACATTCAATTGAATTTCTAATATTTCTTTCAATATTAATAGCATTTGTACCAAATTTTCTTGCAACACTTGGATAAATTTCACTACTTAACGAACCTAAAACACCATTATTTAATAATGCTTCTTCAATACATTGTTTTATATAATAAAAGCCCATATGTTTAGGAAAAAATCCCAACTTAATTAAATATTGAGTTAAATAAGTGTTAATAAAGTTTGAATCGTACTTTGTTGCTTTATTTTTCTCAATATTAAAATAAAGTTTATCTGTATTGTTAAAAAATTTTTCATTTAAATCAGAATAGGAAACATTAAATCTGTTTACATTGTTTATATTTAAACATTCAACATTGTTATAACCTATAAAAAATATATTATCAGGAACACCAATTTTACTACCATTAACAACTTCTAAAAATTCCTCAGTTAATTTAATTGTTTCACCATCAACAAGCAATAAATTTACCTGCTGATGACAAATTGCATAAACCAACTCAGAAAAATCTGATATGTTAACAACTTGATAATTTGTTTTCCACAACATACTTTTTATAGAATATGCTTTATCAATATTTCCTTTTGAGTAGAACACCGCATTAAGATTAACCTTAAGCATAATTATTCCCTATAAAATATTATAAATAATTCCGTAGAAACCAACCCTACAGCCGTAAGTATAACAAACTAATTTAAAAAAATCCACGAATTTTATATATATTTTTACAAAAATATTATTTTTTACAAAAATTATAAAATGCAATCATTAATATATGCCGAAATTTGGCAATTTATACCGATTTTTTATTTTTGTACAAATTTAAAATTTATTCATTAATCATCCAATCTAAATATAACCCAAATCCCCTTGTTGGATCATTAACAAAAACATGGGTTACAGCTCCAATAAGTTTTCCATCTTGAATTATTGGACTACCACTCATACCCTGAACAATTCCACCGGTTTTCCTAATTAAATCTTCATCAACAACCTTAATAATCATACTTTTACTACCACCACCTATTTGATAATTAGTTTTAATCAATTCAATATCAAACTCTTCAATTTCAGTTCCACTTACACAAGCAAGTATCTTTGCCTTACCCGGCTTTGCTGTTAATTTACCACCTGTTCTAATTTTTGACCTTCCTAAACTTAATTCACTATTCTTATTTAAATTACCAAAAACACCATTTTCAGTGTTCAATTCAACACTTCCTTGTGGATTTTTACCCAACATAAAATATCCTAAAATTTCACCCGGAAAACCTTTGCTGCTTTTTTTAACCCCAACAACATTACATTTATAAATCTCACCACCATCAATTTCAAATTTTTTACCACTATCAACATCTGCAATCGCATGACCAAGCGAACCATATCTTAAAGTTTCAGGATGAACAAAAGTTAATGTTCCAACCCCCATAGCATCTTCTTTAATCCAAACACCTAACTTATATGTTTTTGTTTGAATATCAAATTCAGGTTTAATAACAGTATTAATAACTTCACCATTTCTTAAAGCTACCACAGATATCTCTTCACCATTTGAATTATCAACAACAAACTGAACATCTTTTAAACAATTTACCTCAAAATTGTTTAAATGTGTTATAACATCTCCCATTTTTAGTTTAGACAATGCAATAGGATTAACATTACCATTTTTAGTAATTATATAATTACTTCCAATAACAGTAACTCCTTTGCTTTTTAAATTTAACCCAACACAGTCACCACCTAATAAAACTTCATTAGAGTTTAATACGGAAACCTTTAAATTTTTTATATTAAACAAATTAAACAAATTAAAATTTACAACATATTCATTAAAAGCAGTATCACCGTTATCGGCCGATACAGCACTATCTATAAAAAAGTTGTTTTTTAAATTGTTAAATTCTTCACTAGTTATAACTGCACCATTAATTAAATTAATGTAAGTTTCATATGGAAAACTTATAGCAATCACCAAAAACAATAAACAAGCAAAAATACAAACTATTATTTTAGATTTTTTACACATAAAAAACCACTCCTAAACTTTAAGAGTAGTTTTTTTATTTTTTATAAAATTTATTCTGGTAATTATATCCTTTAATTTATATTATTTTTATAATTATGAGCAAACATAATTAAATCATTAGCACTTGAAACACCAGATTTATTTTCAGGATTTAAACCAAGCATTCTGGTAATTTCAGTAACTTTACCATCATTATTTAAATAAATAACAGAAGATTTAGTGTAGTTATCATTAACCGACTTTTCAATTTTATAGTTATCATCAGCAAATGCTGCAATTTGAGCCAAATGAGTTATGCAAACAACTTGATTAAATTTAGAAATATTTGAAATCTTTTTACCAACTTCAATTCCAATTAAACCGCCAATTCCAGAATCTATTTCATCAAATATCATTGTTTTTATACCAGAATCATCTTTAACAACACATTTAAAAGCCAACATAAATCTACTTAATTCACCACCTGATATAATTTTAGAAAGTGGTCTAATTTCAATGCCAGGGTTTGCACTAAACATAAACTCTAAATTATCAGCACCATTTTTAGTAAATTTATTTTCAATATTGTTAAGAGTATAATCATTATTAAACACAACTTTAAATTGTGCATTTTTAATTCCCAAATCTGCAAGTTCATTTAATAGTTTATCTTTAATTTTATTTCCTGCATTTTCCCTTAACAAAGTCAATTTTTCACATATACCATAAATAGCTTTTAAAACAACCTGTTTTTGTTTATTTAGTTCTTGCAAAGCTTGTTCCGAATTAAGTAAATTATTTAATTTACTTTTTGCTGTTTCTAAATAAACAAACACATCTTCAACACTTGAACCGTACTTTCTTTTCAAATCTTTAATTAAATCCAATCGTTCTTCCAATAAATTAACTTCATCTTCATCATAATCGGTTTGGCTTAATAAATTTGAAACAGCATCTGTAATATCATTAATTTCATACATAGTAGAAGATAATCTTGAATTAAGATCGGTTAATTCTTGAGAAATATCACTAACTAACCCCAAAGAATAAATAGCCGATTTAATTTGATTACCAACACCAGCATCTCCACCCTTTAAACATACATAAACTTCATTTAACGACCTAGATAATTTTTCAGAATTAGCATAATATTTTCTTTTTTGAATAAGATCTTCTTCTTCACCAACTTTTAAATCAGCCATTTCAATTTCATTTATTTCATGTTCAAGCAATTTAATATTTCTAAGCTTATCTTCTCCTTCACCACCCAAGTCATCAATATTAGAATTAATTTCCTTCAATTCCAATATTTTATTATTTAATTCATCTTTTAATTTTTGAATATTGTTATCAAGAGAATCTATAATTTTAATATGATTTTTTGAATCTAATAAAGCTTGGTGATCATGTTGTCCATGAATATCAACCAAATTAATTGTTAATTTTTTTAACATAGATAGAGTAACAGCTTCACCATTAACCCTAATTTCATTTTTACCATTAACATTTAAATTTCTTGTAATAATAATTGTGTTTTCTGGTTCAACATTAATCAAATCAAAAAAATCAATTATAGCATCATTTAAACAAGGAAGATCAAACACAACCTCAACCCTGGCAAAATCTTTACCAGTTTTAACAAGTGTTTTATCCGCTTTACTACCCAAAACAAAATTAAGTGAATCAATAATAATACTTTTACCAGCACCTGTTTCACCG
>JAZNIS010000041.1:0-4687 GCA_045577635.1 Clostridia bacterium | reverse complement strand
AGGGCACTGTTAAAAGAATATAATTTTGCTTTGCAGCTATTACGGAAATAAAGAAGGTTAGTTGATTCTAACCTTTTTTATTTTAATGTTTTTTAGAATTTAAAAATGAAAACTTTAATGTTTAAAAGTTTAATTGGTGAAGGGAACAGCACATAATACAGCTATTATTTTTAGGTGTTTTATAAAAAATAATTGTAGTTGATATAAAACATAGCAAACAAAAGCTTATTTAAACTATTCGCAAAAGGATAGTTTTACGAATAGTTTAGCATAAAAATATGGCTTGATTTGGTTATTTCATTTTTTTAATAAAATTTCTTGTTTTTTAAAATTGTTTTTTCAAACAAAAAATAAGACAAATCATTTATTAATTTGATTTGTCTTTATTTTCTAATTTTTATTATTTTGCATAGTATTATTTTTCTTCATTAATTACAGGAGCTTTTTCTTGTAATTGTTTTTTTATGTGTTTTTCAATTTGACCAATGGCATGTTTTGCAAACAAAATTGAAAAAGATTTGTATTTTGATGTAAAAGCAAAATCTTGTTCATCAATGCTTTTATAATCTTTAATATTGTTGTTTCTTAAAAAGTTTACAATTTGTAATAAGTTATCTACTGATGCTTCTGTAAATAATTTATCTGGAACATTGTATAATAATGTTTCAAATATTTCAAAATAAATATTTCTTTCTTTTCTTTCTGTTAGGAAAATGTTTTTAATTAAAATATTGTAATAATATAATAAACCTTTGGTGCGATTATTTTTGTCAACAAAGTTATTAATGCTAATTTCAGGATATTCAATTTCAATTTTATTTAAACTGTTATTGTAATATATAATGCCAGAAACATTATTTTCATTTACATATGTAAAACAAGGAATAATTTTAATTAAGTAATTAACCTTTTCATCGTCAATAATTTCATTTACAGATAAATTGATGCTGTATTCTTCTTGCCATAATAAAGTGTTATCTTCAAAGCAAGTAACAAATTGCTCAAATAATCCATCTTTAATTTCTTCTAATGTTAAATGTAAATCTTTTAATTTTGAATCTTTATGTTTGAATTTTCTGTTTTGAATTGTTTTAATATTTTTTGGTTGGTTAATTTCAATATATAGTGTTATGTAGTTTACATCACTATTATTTGTTTCAAAAACATAATCATCATAATAAAAATATTTAAAATTGTCTTCCGTGAACATTGGTTTATCAGCAAAATAATTTGCAACAACATATTTTGAAACTTCAATTAAATTTTCTTTAACATTTTCATAGTTAACAGCACCATTAACATATAAGTAATTATCTAAATTTAGCATAGTATTATATTCCCTTAAATTTATTTTCATATGTATTGTAACACATTATTTATTAATTGTCATATTTAATTATATTAAAATTCTTTTGATTTTATTTTACGAATAGTTTATAATTTTAATGTTATGAAAAACAATAATTATTTTGAAACTAGAGATGAAGAAAATATTTTAAAAATTAGAGAACTACGAATGGAGTTGCCTTCATTTTGTGGTCAATTTTTTATGGGTATTGAAAACCAAACAATGCCACTAACTCGTTTAGGTTATGCTAGAGATTTAAAAATATTTTTTGAGTTTTTAGTTACAAACACACAAGAATTTTATGGTAAAAAAATACAGGAATTAACTTTAAATGATTTAAATAATGTTACAAGTACTCACCTTGAAATGTTTTTAGATTATTTAACAGTTTATAAAGTTGGTAAAAAAACAATTAAAAATGGATTAAAAGGCAAAGGTAGAAAACTAAGCAGTGTAAGAGCCCTTTTAAAATATTTTTTTAAAAAAGAAAAAATTGATAATAATGTTGGAACCAAAGTTGATACTCCCCGTTATCGTGAAAGCGAAATTATTAGATTGGAAGTTGATGAAGTTGTTAAAATTTTAAACATTTCTGAAGAAGGAACAGGTTTAACAACAATGGAAAAAGGTTTTCATCAACACACAAAAGAAAGGGATTTTGCCCTACTTTCCTTATTTTTAGGAACAGGTATTCGTATTTCGGAATGTGTTGGATTAAATATTGATGATATAGATTTTGAAAATAATGCATTTACAATCACCCGCAAAGGTGGAAATAGAGTTATTTTATATTTTAGTGATGAAGTTAAAGAAGCTTTAGAAAAATGGATGGTTGTTAGAAGTAATATAAAAGAACTTCCAAACACCGAAAAAGCTTTATTTGTTAGTTTACAAAATAAACGAATGGGTGTTAGAACAGTTGAAAAACTTGTTAAAAAATATGCAAGTTATGCTACACCATTGAAGCATATTACCCCACATAAATTAAGAAGCACTTATGGTACTAACTTATATCGTGAAACAAATGATATTTATGTTGTTGCATCAGTTTTAGGACATAAAGATGTTAATACTACCAGAAAACACTATGCTGCCATGACTGAAGATATTAGAAGAGAAGCAGCAACCAAAGTTAAATTAAGAAAAGATTAAATTGCAGGTTTATTACTGCAATTTTTTAATTTTATTGTTAGAACAAATGTTTGACAATGGTTAACTTATATGTTATTATTAAACAACTTAACTTATATTTTAAGGTGGTAAGAATGAAAAAGTTTAATAAAGAAGAAGAATTATTGAATTTTATTAGAGAACATCAAGAAGAATTTGGTTACCCTCCAACAGTTAGAGAAATGTGCCGTGCTGTTAAAGTTAGTTCAACAAGCACAATATCTTATTATTTAACAAAATTAGAAAATAGTGGTCAAATTAAGAAAAGTCCAAATAAAAATAGAGCATTAGAAATTGTTGGTGATGATTTTTCTGCTTCTACAAATGTTGTTAATATTGCTAATTACACAAGAATTCCTATGGTTGGTAAAATTACTGCTGGTGAACCTATTTTAGCTATTGAAAACACAGAAGATTATTTCTTTGCCTCCCCTAGCATGTTTCGTGGTGAAGGTTTATTCATTTTAACTGTTAGTGGTGAAAGTATGATAAATGCAGGCATTTATGATGGTGATAAAATTATTGTTAGACAACAAACAAGTGCAAATAATGGCGAAATTGTTGCTGCTTTAATTGATGGAATGGCCACTGTAAAAAGGTTTTACAAGGAAGATGGTAGATTTAGATTACAACCTGAAAACGATGCTATGGCACCTATTTATGCTGAAAATGTTGAAATTTTAGGCAAAGTAGTTGGCTTAATTAGAAAATTTTAAATAAAAAACATACAGAAGTTTCTGTATGTTTTATTTTTTTATTTTATTTAATACATCATTAACAACATCATCTTTTGTTAATTCTGATAGATTATACCATGTTGCTTCAACCTGATTTTTAAACCAAGTAATTTGCCTTTTAGCATAGTGTCTGGTATTTATTTTTATTTTTTCAATTGCTTCTTCAAGAGTGATTTTATTATCTAAATATTCTAAAATTTCTTTATAACCAATTCCTTGCATACATTGATTTTCAGCTGTTAAATTAAATTGTTTTACTAATTGTTTTACTTCATCAACAAGCCCACATTTAAGCATTAAATCAACACGATAATTAATTCTTGCATATAACTCATCTCTATTCCAATTAAGGGCTATAATTAGAGGTTTTATTATTGTTTGAATATTAGTTTGCATAGTATTATTTATATCGGATTTTTTAGTTCCTGAAAGCTTATATATTTCAATTGCTCTAATCACTCGCTTTAAATCATTGGCATGAATTTTATTTGCACTTTCAGGGTCAACGGTTTTAAGAATTTCATAAACAGCATCGTTACCCTTATTAGTAGCTAATGCAGTTAACTCTGCCCTAATTTCATCAGATTTAAAACTATTTCCATATTCATAATTTGTAAGTAAACTTTGAATATAAAAACCAGTCCCACCAACAACCACAGGAATTTTATTATTATTAATTAAATTTTCAATTATAGGCATTGCAAGTTTTTTATATTCACTTACACTAAATTCGTTAGTTGGTTCAACAAAATCTAATAAATGATGAGTAATTCCATCTTGTTCAATAGGTGTTGCCTTTGCTGTTCCTATGTTTAAGTGTTTGTAAATTTGCATACAATCTGCATTAACAATTTCTGTGTTTAATGCTTTTGCTATTTTTATAGATATATCTGTTTTACCACTTGCTGTTGGACCTAAAATTATTATTGTGTTAAACATTAAACAATCCTTTTAAACCATTTTTCAATTTCTTTTGATGTTACTTCAATAATAACAGGCCTACCGTGTGGACATAGTAGAACTTGATTACAATCGTTTAACATATTTAATAATTTTTCAATTTCGTTTTTAGATAAAATATCGTTAGCTTTTACTGCACTTCTGCAAGCAGTTCTTTCTAAATAATCTTTTAATAAATCGCTTTTAGTAAGGTTTAGGTTTCCAGAAATGTCATGTAAAATATCATTAAAAAATTTGTATAATGAAATATCTTTTAATAAAACCGGAACAGATGAAACTTTAAAACTATTAATTCCAAAAGGTTCTAATTCAAAACCTAAAGTTTTAAATGTTTCAATATTATTGTTTAAAAAGTCACTTTCTAAATGATTTGTATTAATTATATAAGGAACTAGTAAGGTTTGAGTTGCTAGTTCATTTTTTTCAAAACTTTCTTTAAATTTGTCATATAATAACCTTTCATGCCCTGCAT
>JAZNIS010000040.1:0-9713 GCA_045577635.1 Clostridia bacterium | reverse complement strand
ACAAGTGGTATGGGTAAAAGAGGATTAATGCTTGCACAAGGTGTTGCTGTTATTGAAAGTGATTATGCTGACAATGTTAGCAACGATGGAAATTTAGGTTTTATGCTTTATAATCACAGTGCAAACGAAATTGTTATTAATAAAGGCGATAAAATTGGACAATGTTGGTTTGCTAAATTTTTAGTTGTTGATAATGAAGAAATTCCAACAGGTGTTAGAACCGGTGGTTTTGGAAGCACTAAAAAATAAGGGGAATTAATAAAATGAGTGATAAATTTTTATTTAACACTGATGAAGAATTTGAATTCTTTATGGGTGCCACACAAGCTTATGATAATATGCAAAACACAATTTCAAAAATTGTTTCTTTTGCAAGGCCAGAATATTTAATTGAGTTTGGTTCTGGTAATGGTGACACAAGTATTAGACTAGCAAAAGAAAACCCAAGAACAAGCATTGTTGCTGTTGATCTTCGTGAAAAAATGGTTGGATTGGGTGCAGATAAATCAAAGAAAAATCGTATTAAAAATGTTACATTTGTTAATGGTGATTTAACCAAATTAGATAATTACAATTTAAAAAACTGTAATTTGGTGTTACTTGCTTATTCTTTTAAATATATTCCAGACCCTGTATCAACAAAATATGATTTTTTAAAGAATTTGTATGATAGAATGCAAAAAGGAGCTTATCTTGTAATTGGTGATACCTTTATTGATGAAACTGCATCAAAAGAATATATTAAACAAAAAATTAAAGACCGTTACTATGATAGTAGTAAAGATGCTTTTTGGAATAGTTTAAAGGGTTTAACTGATGAAGATGTTAAAGTTGCACTTGAAGCACAAGCTGTTAGTAGAGCTAGAACACAAGACGAAGTTGAAAGAGGTGTAAACCGTGATGGAATCTATTATGTTTCTAGGGAATGGTTAAGAAAGACAGCTGGCGAAATTGGATTTAAAGTTGTGTTGGGTGAAAGATTAGATAGTTTATCAGATATGCTTTTTGTTATGGTTAAAGAATAATATTTATAAATTTTATAAAATTAATTTATGTACTATGCAAAATATTAAAACACAGGGTTATTCCTGTGTTTTTTGTTTGTTTGCATAGTAGGGTGGTTTGTTTTATAAATATTAACAAAACGGTATAAATATGCATTATATTTAATTTTTAATCATTCAAATTTAACAAAAATATTTTAAAATTAATATATGTTATTATGGAAAGTTTTAACAATTTTATTATTAATTTATCTAATTTAAAATTTAACTACAAACAAATAAAAAGTTTTGTTGGTGCTAATGTTAAAGTTTGTGCTATGGTTAAAGCTGATGCTTATGGTCATGGTATGGTTGATGTTTGTAAAGCAATTAATAATGCTGATTATTTTGGTGTTGCTAATGTTTTGGAAGCTAAAATTATTAGAAAATTTAACAAAAACACCCCAATATTAATTGTTGGTGTAGCTGAATTAAATTCTTTAATTTGGTGCAGTAAAAATGATGTTGCAATTACAGTTTCTTCGGTTTATGAATTGCAAAAAATTTTAAATTGTTTAAAGGGTGAAACTTTAAAATTGCATATAAAAGTTAATACGGGGCTTAACAGAATTGGAGTTTCTTCGCCTTTTGAGTTTAAACAAATGTTGAGTTTTATTAATTTACACAATAATTTAATTTTAGATGGTGTTTTTACTCATTTTGCAACAAAGTTTGAAGATGTTGATTTTATTAGATTTCAGCACAATAAATTTTTAAAATTTGTAAAATTAATTAAAAATAAAGAAGTTATTGTTCATTCGTGTAACAGTTATGCCACTTTAAACTTTGTTAAATATCATCATAATATGGTTAGGAGTGGTTTTAATTTGTATGGTTGGCAATTGCACAACAAATTATTATTTAAGTCGGTTTTAAGCATAACAAGTAAAGTGGTTTTTATTCATAATATTAAAAAAGGTGAATCTGTTGGGTATGACCGAAGTTTTAAAGCTGAAAAAAATATGGTAATTGGTGTTTTGCCTATTGGATATGCTGATGGTTTAGATAGGCGATTAAGTAATAATTTTTCCGTATTAATAAATGGTGAATTTGTGCCAATTATAGGCAATATTTGTATGGATGTTTGTATGGTTGACTTGTCAAAAGTTTCGGCTGCTGTTGGTGATGAAGTAACACTTTTAGGTAAAAATGGAAATAAGAGTATTACACCTTATTTGTATGCTGAAGCTTTGGGAACTAGTCCTTATGAAATATTGTTAAAATTTAAATATAATCGTATGAATAGAATTTTAATAAAATAATTTAAAGCAACAACAATTAGTTGTTGTTTTTGTTTTAATTAATTAATTTTTGTGATACTATACAGGTATGAGAATTATAGCAGGAAAATATAAAGGTAAAATTTTAAATAGTTTTGAGGCAGATAATATTAGGCCTACATCTGATATGGTAAAAGAAGCGATTTGTAGTAAAATACAATTTGATTTACCAGGTTCTTTTGTTCTTGATTTGTTTGGTGGAACAGGAAATTTTGGTTTTGAATGTTTAAGTCGTGGTGCAGAAAGGGTTGTAATTTGCGATAATAACGATAAAAGTATTAATATTATCAAAAAAAACAATGCACTGCTTAAAGAATCTGCCGAAATACTTCAAGGTGATTATAATAAGTGCTTAAAAATTTTAGCACAAAAAGGATATTTGTTTGATATAATCTTTTTAGATCCGCCTTACAAAACAACTTATGGTGAACAATCTATGCAACAAATTTTAAAGTTGGGATTATTAAAGCCAGAAGGTTTGTTGATTTTTGAACATGGTAAAGAAAAAGTTGAATATGATTATTCGGGTTTTGAACTTCTTTCACAAAAAAAATATGGAATTAAAATGGTAAGTTATTTTAAGGTGCAAAATGATTAAAATTATTAATTTAAAAGAAGGGGTTTATCCTGATGTTGCATGTTATATGTTAACTCACGAAATAGAACTTGCAAAAATTAGTGATGTTAATGTGATTATTGCCATACATGGTTATGGTTCTCATGGTCAGGGTGGCGAAATAAAAAGAGAAGTTGCAAAACAATTAAGATTGTTAAAAAGTGGTAAGCAAATAGTTAATTTTGTTAAAGGTGAACAGTGGAGTGATAATCATGTTAATTATCCCGACTTAATAAAACTTGAACCAGAATTAATTTTGCATCCACATTTGCAAGGTTTTAATAGTGGAGTGACACTTGTTTGGGTAAAAAAATAAAGAGTGAAGTTTCACTCTTTTTTTAAACAAAATCTTTTAATGAATTTAAAAAATTTTCAAGTTTTTCTTTAAAAGATTTTGCATAGTTGATTAATTTTTTGTCGCAATTTTCAAACTCGTTAATTAATTCATTCATTTGTTTAATTCCCATTTTTGTCCCGTTAATCATAATTTCAGCTGATTTTTTATCGGAATTATTCATCATTGTTTCCATTTTTGAAACAATAAAACTGTTTGCCTTCATAAAAACACTAATATCGTCTGGTTCAAAATCGTAGTCAACAGCTAATTTTTTTAAATCTTTAATAAACTTTTCGTAGTAGTCATTTTGCTTTTTTATAAGATCTAAAAGCTTATTATTTTCAATTTCGTTTTTAATGTTGTCAATGCCAACAATTGCAGCTTTTCCTGCTTTGTGTAGTTCGTTTAAAAAATCCTGATTTTTACCCATGTTTACCACCTTATTTATTTTTTATTAGTTTAGTAATAATGCAAAATTTTATACTAATATTTTATATAATAATAAAAATTAATTTTCGTTTCTTAATTGACAAACTGCTTTACTTATGGTAAATTATAATCGTTCCACTCGGATTGGGCATTTTTTTTAAGAGTTTAAACAGTTAAACCGCCTATAACGGTGAGTCTGGAGAGAGGAGGTAAAATTTATGTACGCTGTAGTTGAAACAGGTGGAAAACAATATAAAGTTTCTGTTGATGAACTAGTTAATGTTGAAAAACTTGATGCTAATGTTGGCGATAAAGTTTCACTTAAAGTTTTAATGATTGTTGATGGCGACAAAGTTAAAGCAGGTGACAGTGTTAACAAATCAGTTGTTGAAGCAGAAGTTGTTGAACATGGCAAAGATAAAAAATTAGTTGTATTTAAATATAAAGCTAAAAAGAATTATCGTCGCACACAAGGTCACAGACAACCTTATACAACTTTAAAAATTGTTACTATTAAGTAGTTTTTAAAATGACAAAAATTAAATTTTATAAATACGATAATAAATATTTTAAAATAGAAGCCACAGGGCATACTGGTTATGCTGAAAGTGGTAACGACATTTTGTGTTCGTCGGTTTCTAGTATTTTGCAAAGTGGAGCTTTAGGGCTTAAAAAAGTTTTAAAGTTAAATCCTAAAATTGAAAATACCATTGATGGATACATTTTAATAGAGTTGCCTATTAATTGTGATAAATTAAACGATGCTCAGGTTTTGTTTTTAACAATGCTTGAAAGCATAAAAGATTTAGAAGG
This sequence comes from Clostridia bacterium, assembly GCA_045577635.1. Lineage (GTDB taxonomy): Bacteria > Bacillota > Clostridia > Christensenellales > UBA1242 > UBA6345. Next base: position 5,195 of record JAZNIS010000040.1, on the reverse strand, counting down.
TGGTTACTCTAGGTACATTAAATTGGAGGTAATAGATTATGTTTATTAATATACAACTATTCGCCCACAAGAAAGGATTAGGAAGTTCCAAAAACGGTCGTGAAAGCCAATCTAAAAGATTAGGTGTTAAAAAATCTGATGGTCAAGCAGTTGTTGCAGGAAACATCATTATTAGACAAAGAGGAACAAGAGTTCATCCTGGTGAAAATGTTGGCTGCGGAAAAGATTACACACTATATGCTTTAACCGATGGTGTTGTTAAATTTAGTCATGTTAACCGTGATACTAAAAAAGTTAGTGTAGTAAATCCTGATAAAAAATAGTAATTAAAATCGCTTAAATTTTAAGCGATTTTTTTGTTTAAAATGCTTTATATTTTTACTAAATTATGTTATTATATTTTTGGTAAAGATTTATTGAATTTATGTGGTTTAAAGCCATTTTATTATATTTTTAAATAGTTAATTAAAAGGATTAAAAAATGTTGGAATTTACTGTTAATAAAAACGAAATTTTTATTCCAACATCACCAGATTTTAGCCCTCAACAAACCTTGGAATGTGGTCAGGTGTTCAGGTTTAAAACTACTGCTTTTGGGTACGAAGTGTATAGTTTAAACCACAAAGCAACCATAATTTGTCAAAAAGACGGCACAAAAATTGTGTGTGATGATGCAAAATATTTTATAAATTACTTTGATTTATTAACTGATTATGCTAAAATAAAGTCGGAACTAAGGAAAAATGCATTTTTAAAAGATGCTATTTTGTTTGGTGAAGGAATTAGAATTTTAAGGCAAAACCCAATTGAAGCAATAATTTCCTTCCTTATTTCACAAAATAATAACATTCCACGAATAAAAAAGATTATAGAAACTATTTGTGAGTGTTATGGGGAAAAGTGTGATGGTTACTATGGTTTTCCCACTTTGGAAAAACTAAAAACAATACCTAAACATTTTTTTACTGATATTAAATGTGGTTATAGGGATGAATATTTATTTTCTACAATTCAACGGTTAGCTGATGGGTTTGATATTCAAAAAATAAAACAGATGTCGGCTAACGATGCAAATATTTATTTAACCAAACTAAAAGGTGTAGGCAATAAAGTTGCCGATTGCATTTTACTTTATGGATTTTATAAAACAGATGTTTTTCCAACAGATACATGGATTAAAAAAGTTTATGCTGATTATAATCCGGAAAACAAAAATAAAACTGCAATTCAAATTAGAAACGAATTTGTTAGTGTTTATGGAAACCTATCTGGGTATGCTCAACAATATTTGTTTTATTCAAAACGAGAAAAAAATAATTAATCAAGGGGATAATTAAAATGGCAAGAAATAGAAGAGTAGCATTATTAATTGATGTTGATAATGTTAAATTAAGTAAGGAATCTGTTGAAGAACTTTTTGATCAACTAAATAATGGTGGCGAAGTTGTTTATTGTAAATTTTATGGTTACAACGATAGAAAACATTTATATTTAAACGATTTCATTACAAATTATGGTTACGAAACAGCTCCTTTTATGAGACTTAAAAAGAGATTTAGTCAACTAGATGGTCGTATTTTAGTTGATGCTGTAAGAATTAACTATACAAAACCTGATATTGATAGTTTTTGTATTGTTGCAGGTGATGGAGATTTAATTCCATTGCTTGTTGAATTAAAATCTTGTGGTAAAACAACTATTGATGTTAACACCGAATATCAAGAACTAAATGCTCATATGTTTGATGAACATGTTTATTTAAGAACAATTAATCGTAGTGCTCAAACATACACTCCAAAAACTAAAAAGACAGTTGGACCTACAAAAGCAGCTCCTAAAACAAAAAGGGTAGCAGCTTCTACAAAAGCAGCTCCTGTTAAGAGAGTTGCAGAACCTGTTGTTTATGAAGATGATTATGCAGATGAAGTTATTTACGAACAACCAGCTCCTCGTAGAGTAGTTAGAGTTGTTCAACAAGCTCCTGTTGTTGAAACAGTTGTTGCAGCTCCTGCTCCACAACCAGCACCTGCACCAGCACCTGCTAAAAAAGCTCCTCAACCTGTTGAAGAAGATGATGAAGATTATGGTGCATACTTTAACGACAATGATAATGTTGTTGCAACAAAAAAACAAGCTGATGATTTAGATTCTTATATTGAAGATGAATATTATGATGAACCTATGGGTGAATACGATTTATCTGATATGTTAAGAGATATTACTGCTAGATATAATGAATTAGATTTCACAACAAATGAAAATATGAGTGAAAAATTAAAATTAATTCGTGATATTGAAAACTTAATTGAAGCAGAAAATTCAAAAGGTGAAGGCATTTATAGCGACAACGAAGACATTCGTCAAATTTTCAGTGACTTACAAGATGTTGTTGATGATATGAAAAATGCTCTATAATTAAACATAAAAAGGCCACAATTTGTGGTCTTTTTTTTATTTTTTTGCTAAAATTTTTTTAATTAATTTTACAGTAAAGTAACTTTATATATATGTTAGTATATTACATAAAATAATAGTTTATATAATGTAAACAAATTTTAATTTAGGTATTTATTTTTTTTAACTTATATGTTATACTTTAACTGTCAAGTAATAATTCAAATAAGGGGTTAAATATATGTGGGGTAATATTGTAAGTTTATTTGATGGTTATGGAGTAATTCCAATGATTGTAATGCTGTTTGGAGTTCTACTTTTTATTGTGGAAGTGTTTATTCCGGGCTTTGGAATTTTTGGAATTTTAGGTAGTGTGCTATCGGTTGGTGGAATTGTTGCAAGAATGTTTTTGGGTGCAACGGTAACACAATTAATTATTATGATTTTATCGGTTGCATCTTTAATTGTTTTAGCAATTTTAACAATGTTAATTTCTGCTAAATGTGGATTAATTAAATATAGTCCAATAATAGAAGAAAAAACAAGTGTGCCGGAAAATTATGGTAAAGATAACAAGAAACTTATTAAAACCTTGTTAGGAAAAACAACCTTTGCTACAACCGAATTTAAACCTGTTGGTAAGTTTACTTACGATGGCGATGTATATGAAGCAACCACTTATGGTGAATTCGTTTCAAAAGGTGAAAAAATTCAAATTGTAGAAATTAAAGCAGACAAAATTTTTATAAAAGTTGCAAGTGGAGTTGATGGAAAAACAAAATAACTTAAAATAGCGAAAGGAGATTAACTATGTTAAGTATGTTAAATGCAAGTACGGCTCTATATGTTTGGTTAGGAATATTAGGGGTTTTAGTAATTGCAATTGCAATTTTTGTTGGAATAGTGCCAATTAATGTATGGATTAGGGCTATGGTTTCAGGTGCTCATATTTCGGCATTACGATTAATAGGTATGAAATTAAGACATATTGAAGTTGGTATGCTTGTAGATAGTTTTATTAATGCTAAAAAAGCAGGTGTTCAATTAACCATTGATGATTTGGAAACTCACTATATGGCTGGTGGAAATGTTGAACGAGTTGTTGATGCATTAATTACAGCACATGGTGCAAAAATCCAACTAACAGTTGAAACAGCAAAAGCAATAGATCTTGCAAATCGTGATATACTTGCTGCTGTTAAACAAAGTGTTAATCCTGTTGTTATTACAACTCCTGAAATTTCAGCAGTTGCGAAAGATGGTATTGAATTAAGGGTTAAAGCCAGAGTAACTGTTCAAAGTAATATAAACAAATTAATTGGTGGTGCAGGGGAAGAAACAATTATTGCTCGTGTTGGCGAAGGTATTGTTACAACAGTTGGTTCAGCTGAATCTCACGAACAAGTTTTAGAAAATCCTGATTTAATTAGTAAAACAGTGTTAAATAAAGGGTTAGATAGTGGCACTGCATTCACAATTTTAAGTATTGATATTGCCGATATTGATGTTGGCAGAAACATTGGTGCAAAGCTTCAAGCAGAACGAGCTGAAGCAGATATGCAAATTGCACAAGCAAAAGCAGAAGAAAGAAGAGCAATGGCTATTGCGGCTGAACAAGAAATGAGAGCTAAAACACAAGAAATGAGAGCAAACTTATTAGATGCTGAATGTGAAGTTCCAAAAGCAATTTCAACAGCTTTTAATAATGGACAAATAGGTGTTTTAGATTATTACAGAATGCAAAATATTTTAGCAGATACAAATATGCGAAATTCCTTAAGTGGTGGCAGGGGAACAAAGCGAAAAACCGATAAGGAATAATGATTTATGGGAAAAACTGAACTTTTTATTGTTATTGTAATTTTATTGTTTGGGGTGGGAATTGTTGCTTTATATGTTTTCAATTCTAAAAAAATAAACAAGAGCAAACAATCTGCCGAAAAAAAAGAAGATAAAAAAGAAGAAAAACCTGTTAATTTGTCAGAGTTGCCAAGACAAACTAGAAATGATGTTGATGAAAATGGCGAAACAACAAATGTCAGGGAAGTTATGCGAGAAGTTAGTTTAAAATCTGAAAATTATATTAAGTCGTTAGATTTGAAACAAAATAATGATTCTGGTGTTACCTTTGAAGAAATTGGTGCAGAAGAAATAGATAAATATAAAACACCTGAAGAAGAAGCTGCAATAATTTTAGGAATTAAAAAACAAGAAGTTCATGTTTTTGAAGATGAAGAAGATACTATTAAAAACGAAACAACAACATCTATTTTAAACGAAATGGATGAACAAGAAATGCAAACCATTTCAGAAAAATCTAGTGGAATTAGTTTAGATAGTTTTGAAGAAGACGATTCTGTTGCCGAAGAATTTAAAGATTTAAGTAGAAAAATGAAAGTTATGATGGTTACAGATGTGTTCAAAAAGAAATATGAAGATAAAGATCAAGAAGAATAATTCTTGATCTTTTTTTATTTTTTTTATCGTTCTAATTTTGTTTTTGTTACAATATAAATATTGTAAAAATATTTTTGGTGAAATTATGTTTTTGCAAGAAATTAAAAATAATATTGATGCCGATTTTTTATCGCTAGTTGGTGAGTTTAAATTAAATTTAATAGGTAATTATATTTTTTCTGCAGAAAACTATATAAAAATTGTTACTTATTCTAACGAAAATATTGTTTTCAAACTAAAAAGCACCGAAGTTTTAGTTACGGGTAAAAACTTTAAAATTGTTGAAATGGGATTAAAATATACGGTTGTAAAGGGTGAAATTTGCAATATAGAATATAAAGGGT
>JAZNIS010000039.1:0-5142 GCA_045577635.1 Clostridia bacterium | reverse complement strand
ATGAATTAGGTAATCATGGTTATTTTCATAAGGAACATAGTAAATTAAGTTACAATCAAAATAAAGATGAACTTTCAGTTTGTCATGCTGTTGTAAAAAAAATAACGGGTTATGATATGAATTTATTTGCACCACCAAGTGGTGATTTTAATAAAACAACCTTGCAGGTTGCAACTGATTTAAACTATAAAACAATTATGTGGAGTAAAGATACAATTGATTGGCGAGATAAAGATGACGAATTGGTTTTTACAAGGGCAACAAAGTCGGTTAGTGGTGGTGATTTAATTTTAATGCATCCAACTTCGCACACTTTAAAAGCACTACCCAAAATTTTAAATTATTTTTTAAATAATGGCTTACAGGTTTCAACAGTTTCAAACACTTTAAATTAAGATGTAAATTTATTTACATCTTTTTTATTTATTGCTTAAAATTAGGGCATTTTTTAATTTATAAAAAAAATGGTTTATGTTATACTTAATATGATATTTGGAAATATGTAATATAGGAGGAATTTGTTTTGCCGGTTTATTCAAATCATAACAACATTAAAAATCAAAAACAACAAAACTTAAACTCTAAAATAGGCATCGCATTAATTTGTGTTGCTAGTGTTTTTTTAATTAACTTACTTTTTAATTTGGCAAAATTTATTAATTCAATTTTGTTAGGTTCTTTTGGTTTGTTTTCCTATGCTATTTTTATTTCTGTAATTGTAGTAGGAATTATGCTTATAAAAAATGTAAGAGTTAAACTAGAAACAAGTAACATTATTTTACTTGCATTTTGGTTTTTAGTAATTATGCTTATTTTACAATTGGCATCATCTTCTCAATTTTTAAATTTAGGTTATGGAGAATATATTTCTGCTTGCTATATTAACAAATTAACTGCTGGTGGTGCACTTACAGCAATTGTTTTATATCCTATAAATTTTTTATGCACTCATTTAGTTGCAACCTATATTATGTTATCAATTGCTTTAATTATTTTATCGGCAGTGCTACTTGTTAGATTTGTAAATTATTCAAACTCTAAAATCAAAGTAAATAAAAATGAATATTCAAAACCTCAAATGGAATATGAAGAAGATAGTGAAGAAGAGATATTAGAAGACAATGGAGAATATGCTCAAAATATAACATCCGATTCTATTGACGATTTAATAATTCCTGATGACGAAGCATATGATACCCCTAATAGATCACAAGTTATTTTAGATTCAAACGAAGAAGATAAAATTAAAGCTAAAAATATTTTAGGTTTAACAAATGAAAAACAAACATCTAATTATGAATCAAACAATGAAAGGGGATATATTAGCGAATTAGAACCAACTTTTGGCAATAAGTTTGATGATTTTGATAAAAAATATGGTGCTAAAACAAGTAATAAACCACAAAAATTTTTACATTCTACACCAGAAATAAATGTTAAACCCGACAAAAAATTATCTGAAAACGATAAAGAAAATATAAAATATCTTAAAGATATTATGGGTGCTTATTATCAAGGTCCTGAAAAGGAAACAAAAGATAATAACATTAATAATAATTTAAACTTAAATCCTCAACAACAACATGTTAATGATTATGATGTTATGAATGATTTATATGATGACAGGGTTACTCAAAGAAACTATCAAAACACATATAAGCCAAACAATAACAATCAATTTAATAACAATAGGCAAAATAATCAGTTTAACCAAAACAGAAATAATAACTTTAATCAAAACAAAAACAATAATCAGTTTGGTAATAACCATCAAAACGGGTTTAGACCACAGCAAGGCAATTTATTTAACCAAATTGATAATGATGAACAAATTGATAATAATCAACAATTTGAAAGCAATTTTGCAAACAATCAAAACACTATTGAAACCGAACCTGTTAAATATAAACAAGTTAAATTTGCAGAAGTTGAAGAAAAAGAAAAACCTAAAAAGAAACTTTATCGTAAACCACCTAAATATAATAAACCACCAATTGATTTATTAAAAAGTTACGAATCTTCAAGTTCTAATATTACCGAAGTTGAAACCGACAAAGCTAAACGACTTGAACAAACACTTGAAAGCTTTAATGTACCAGCAAAAGTAATTTCTATTGTTAAAGGTCCAGCCATTACTAGATATGAACTTCAAATGCAACCAGGTGTGTCTGTTAAAAAAGTAGTAAATCATGTTGACGATATTTCAATGTCAATTGAAGCTCCAGGTGAAATTAGAACTGAAATACCTATTCCAGGCAAAAATGCTTTTGGTGTTGAAGTTCCAAACGAATCAATTGCCATGGTTGGTTTAAGGGAAGTTTTAGAATCTTATAACTTTCAAGGAAATAAAAGTCCTGTAACATTTGCCCTTGGTAAAGATATTATTGGTGAATGTAGGGTAGCAAGAGTTGATAAAATGCCACACTTATTAGTTGCAGGTTCAACAGGTAGTGGTAAATCTGTCTGCTTAAATTCTTTACTTATTAGTTTAATTTACAAAGCTTCACCACAAGATTTAAAAATTTTACTTGTTGACCCAAAACAAGTTGAATTTTCATTATATAACGGCTTACCACACTTATTAATTCCTAATGCTATTACCGATAATGAAAAAGCTGTTATGGCTGTTGATTGGTTAGTAGGCGAAATGGAAAGAAGGTTTACATTATTTGCACAAGCCAGAGTTAAAGATTTAGAAGAGTATAATAACACCGAAGAAGTTATTTCCGAACTAAACCCAAAACTACCATCAATTTTAGTTATTTTAGACGAGTTTGGTGATTTAATTTTAAATAATAAAAAAGATTTAGAAGAAAAAATAATTAAATTAACTCAAAAAGCTCGTGCTGCTGGTATCCATTTAGTTTTAGCAACTCAAAGACCATCAGTAGATACAATTCCGGGTAGAATTAAAAACAACTTAAATACCAGAATTGCTTTTGCAGTAACATCGTTTGCCGATAGTAAAACAATTTTAGACCAAGGTGGTGCTGAAAACCTACTTGGTAAAGGTGATATGCTTTATTCTTCACCAAGTTCATCAACATTAGATAGAATTCAAGGAGCATTTGTTTCAAGTAAGGAAATTGCAGCAGTTGTTGAATATGTTAAAGAAAACAACGAATGTGAATTTGATAAAGAAATTGAAGATGCTATGTTTAACAAACAACAAGGTGGATTTAATGTAGAAGGTCCAATTGCACATCAACAATTTGATCCGTTATTAAAAGAAGCATGCCGAATCGCAATTAAATCTGGAAATATTAGTGTTTCTAAATTGCAACGACATTTTGGCATTGGTTTCCCAAGAGCTGGTAAAATTGTAGACCAAATGGAACAAGCTGCATTTATTGGACCACAAGATAGTAAAAAAATGCGACCAATTTATATTACTCAACAAGAATTTGAAGAACGATTTGGAGAAGATTTATAATGCCAAAAACAACAAAAGATAATATTTTAAATAAAAAAATTGCCTTCATTTCGTTAGGTTGTGATAAGAACAGGGTTGATTTAGAAAACATTATGGCAACAATAAAATTTGCTGGTTTTAAAATCACTCAAAATCTTGAAGATGCTAATGTTATTATAATTAACACCTGTTCCTTCATTGAATCTGCCAGAAAGGAAAGCATTGAAACAATTTTATCAACTGCAAATTTAAAGGAAGTTAATTGCGAAAAAATTATTGTTACAGGTTGTTTAAATCAAATGAATTATTCCGACCTAGAAACAAGTTTACCAGAAGTAGATTGTTTTGTTAAAATTGCAGATAACACTAACATTGTTAAAACTATTTACAATTGTTATAATGTTCCTTATGAAAAAACAGTTTATAATTGCAATTTAGGTAGAGTTTTAACAACTCCCAACCACTATGCTTATTTAAAAATTTCGGAAGGTTGCAACAATTTTTGTTCATACTGCACAATTCCATTTATTAGAGGTAGATTTTTCTCAACACCAATAGAACTTTTGGTAAACGAAGCAAAAAATTTAGCTAAATTAGGTGTTAAAGAATTAATTTTGGTTGGTCAAGATGTTACAAAATATGGTTACGATTTATATGGAGAATATGCTTTAACAAAATTAATTAGAGAGTTAAGTAAAATTGAAGAAATTAAATGGATTAGAATATTATATTGCTATCCAGAACTTGTTACTAATGAATTAATTTCCGAAATAAAAACAAACAATAAAGTTGTTAAATATGTTGATTTGCCTGTTCAACACATAAATTCAAGCATATTAAAACAAATGAATCGTAGAACTGATAAAAACAAGATTTTAGAAGTAATACATAATCTTAAAAAAGAGATTCCTGAAATTGCAATTAGGTCAACATTTATTTTAGGTTTTCCAGGAGAAACAAATAAGGAATTCAATGAAGTTTTAAACTTTTTAGAAGAAGAAAAATTAACTAATGTTGGTTTTTTTGCTTATTCTAGGGAAGAAGGCACTTTAGCATATAAATTTACTAATCAGGTAAATGCTAACACAAAAAAAGCCAGAGTTAAAAAAGCATATCTAACTCAACAAAAAGTGGTAGAATATAACAATAACAGTTTTGTAAATTCTGTTTTAGATGTTATAATTGACGAAGAAGAAGATAATTACTTTGTTGGTAGGAGTTATTTAAGTGCTCCCGAAGTTGACCCGGTAATTTTTATTCAAAAAAACAATAACAATATTAGAAAAATTAAAATAGGCGATATTGTTAAAATTAAAATAACACAAGTTTCAGGTTATGACTTGGAAGGAGAATTATATGAATTTACCAAATAAAATTTCAGTTGCAAGAATTTTGCTACTTCCTGTATTTGCATTTTTCTATTTAGCAACATTTATTCCAGGAAACTATTTAATTGCCGCAATCATTTTTACAATTGCTGCATTAACCGATTTTGTTGATGGTCAAATTGCTAGAAGATGCAATTTAGTTACTGATTTAGGAAAATTTCTTGATTCTATTGCTGACAAATTAATTGTTATTGCTGCACTTATTTTAGTTACAGCTGATGGAACAATTCCAGCACCATATGGTGTAATTGCTTCAATTATCATTATTTCTAGAGAATTTATGGTAAGTGCTCTTCGTCAAATTTCAGCAGCAAATGGCCATATTTTAGCAGCTGACATGTG
>JAZNIS010000038.1:0-1944 GCA_045577635.1 Clostridia bacterium | reverse complement strand
TCCTTGGCTCACAGAACGACATGGCTACGATCCGACTTAGGTTCTGGTCATGCTGGTTGCGAAGCAGCACTTGCCTTAGCCAGAATGAAAAATAAAACAATACTGTTAACTTTAAATTTAGACAGTATTGCTTTTTTGGCTTGTAACCCAAGTATTGGTGGAACTGCAAAAGGACACCTTGTTTGTGAAATAGATGCCTTAGGTGGCGAAATGGGTATTAATGCAGATAAAACCACAATTCAAAGAAGAATGTTAAATAGTTCAAAAGGTCCTGCTGTTTGGAGTTTAAGAGCACAAGCAGATAAGGTTATGTATCATACCGAAATGAAAAAGGTTTTAGAAAACACAGAAAATCTTTTTGTTAAACAAGCCGAAGCAAAAACTATTTTAACTAAAAACGGAAAAGTGATTGGTGTTAAATCTGTTCAAGGTGATACCTTTAAAGCAAAAACAGTTGTTGTTTGCACAGGTGTTTATTTAAAGAGCGATGTTATTATTGGACCTGTTAGACAAAACATAGGACCAAACGGTTTTGCACCTGCAAACCACCTAACTAAATCTTTGTTAAAACTAGGATTGAATATTAGAAGATTTAAAACAGGAACACCTGTAAGGGTGCATTCTGACACAATCAACTATTCTGTGTTAGAAGAACAATGCGGCGAAGATAATATTCAAACATTTAGTTTTATGACAAAAACCCCACCTAAAAATGTCATAAAGTGTTATTTAACATATACAAATCCTGAAACTCATAAAATTATATTAGATAATTTAGATAAAGCACCGATGTATAATGGTGAAATTGTTAGTGAAGGACCAAGATATTGCCCAAGTATTGAAAGTAAGGTTGTAAGGTTTTCTGATAAGAACCAACATCAACTATTTTTAGAACCAGAAGCTGTATCTACAAAAGAGATTTATGTTCAAGGTTTTTCAACTAGTATGCCAACCGATATTCAACATAAAATGGTTAAAAGTGTTAAGGGTTTAGAAAATGCTCATGTTATGAGAGATGCATATGCTATTGAATATGATTGTATTGATAGTTTACAACTTTACCCTACTTTACAATATAAAAACATTGATGGTTTATATTTTGCTGGTCAAGTTAATGGAACAAGTGGTTATGAAGAAGCTGCTGCACAAGGTTTAATTGCCGGTATTAATGCTGGTTTATATATTCAAGGTAAAGAACCTTTTGTTTTAAAAAGAAATGAAGCATATATTGGTGTGTTAATTGATGATTTAACAACCAAAGGTACTAACGAACCATATAGAATGATGACAAGTCGTGCTGAATATAGATTGCAATTAAGACAAGACAATGCTGATTTAAGATTAACCGAAAAAGGTTATAATTTAGGTTTAGTTACAGAAGAAAGATATAAAGTTTACAAAAACAGAGTAAATAAAATAAATAAGTTTAGAAATGAATTAAAAGCGATTAAATCACCTAAATTAGTTGAAGAAATGTTTAACAAAAAAGGTGAAACTGTTCCAAAAGTAGGAATATCTGTAAAAGATATTTTAAAAAGAAGCAGAATTACCATTGAAGATGTTGTTGAATATTTCCCTGAGTTTAAAAAATATCCTTATTCTGTTTTAAAAGAAAGTGAAACCGAAGTTAAATATGAAGGTTATTTATCAAAACAAAATATTCAAATTGAACAATCTAAAAAACAAGAAACCACACAACTTCCTGATGATTTAGATTATACTAAAATTAAAGGTTTAAGGATTGAAGCTCAACAAAAATTAAATACAGTTAAACCTTTAACTTTGGGTCAGGCTAGCCGAATTAGTGGTGTTAGTCCTGCTGATATTGCAGTGTTAACTGTATATTTAAAAACTGTTAAATAGTTATTATATGATAACAATAATTTAGAATATAATTAAATTGAAATATAAAAAAGTGGCTTTATTTGGTCGCTTTTTTTATTT
>JAZNIS010000037.1:0-19094 GCA_045577635.1 Clostridia bacterium | reverse complement strand
GGTGTATCTCAAGAAGCAATGTTTGAAATTGCTAAAAGAGCTCCAAAAACAGCTACTCCTGAAAGATCAGCATTTGTTACTGAAGCCGCTGGAATTTATGTTACTGATAGTGAAATTGATAAGAAAGATCAACCTAAAGTTGAAGAAGATATGGATTTCATGTTAGATGAATTACAAAAAGCTGCTAAAAAGGAAGCCGATGGTGCTCCTGAAGAAGAAGTTGAAGAAGCTGTTGAAGGAGTTAAACCAACAGAAATTCCTTATGTTAAACCAACACCAAAGGGTGTAGAAACAGCAATTAAAGATATTTCAAAAGCACTTAAAAAACTTGATGAAACAATTGCTGAAAATAAATATAAAAAACAACAAGCTGAATATGCAGCAATGATGGCAGAACATGAAGCTAAAACTAAAAAAGGTGCTGGTGTTGAAGTTCCACCTGCTGAAGAAACAGATGAAAAAGGTGATTTAGTTGCTGGGGCTCAACTTCGTCAAGCATACTTAAGCATTGTTTATGATGAGCTATTCTCTCGTGTTGGGGGAATGACTCCAGAAGAAACTAAAGCAATATTTGCAAAACTTGATGTTGAATTAGATGCAGCTGCTTTTGATAAATACAAGAGGGCTGATGGTACAGTTGATACTGTTGCATTAATTGAAGGTGAATGTGGTGTTGATTTAAATGGTCAAACAAAAGCAATTACTGCTCAAGTTTCAACAGTTAAAACTGGTAAAAACATTAATGCTGAAACAGGTGAAATTACTAATGATGCTGGTGTTAAAGTTGAAGAAAAACTTTACGAAAGATTTGAATCTGGTAACATTGAAGAAGCTTTAGATGCATTATCAGGAACAAAATCTGCTGCTAAGAAAAAATATATTGCTAGAAATATTGTAATTCATACATTAGGAAAGGGATTAATTGAAAGAGATACTGTGGCTGCTAGAGCTGCTGAACTAGCTTCAATTTTAGAAAAAGCTGGTTACACTCCTCCATACGATCCACAAACTCTAAAAAATTTAACAACTGGCAAATTACCAAGCAAAACAGAACCTGATAAATTTGTTGATATTACTACTGTTAAACAACCTGTTCAAGCACAAGTTGCTGAAAACTGCAAAGGCAAAGGTGCTGAAGCTGGTGCTGGTGGAAAATAAAAATTAGGCATAGAATATTAAAGGAGAATTAAAATGGCTAATAATGTAAATATGTACAAATTTGAAGTTATTGAAGGCATTATTAAAGCAATAGATTTCAAAACAAAAGAAGAAGTTGTTACACTTGCTAGAAAGATGATGGAATCTGCTCAAAGCAATCCAAAATATTCTGCTGCTGTTAAAAAAGCATTTAAGGAAGCTTACGAAGAATTAAGTGCTGAAGATTTAACTTTAGAAAATTTGTTTGAAATTAAAAATATGCTAGATTAATAATTTTATAACAATAAAAAACAGTTGGTTAATTCCAACTGTTTTTTTCGCTTAAATTGAATAATTTGTTAGAAGTTTAACATATTGCACATTAAACTGTGTGTTTTTGACATAAACTATATGGTTGTGGTTAAATTTTGCTTGTTTTAATAAAATAAAAAACAAACCAAGTTTTATAAAATGGTTTGTTTTTCTTTGTTAATTTATTTTGCTTTGTTTGCACTATTAAATACTTTTTCCATTTTAAATTTAACAGTTTCGGTAACATATTTTTTACCTTGTTTTAAGTAATCTCTTAAATCAACAGTTTCTGGTTTGGTTGATAAAATTTCTCTAACACCAGCAGTAAAAGAAATTCTTAAATCGCTATCTACATTAACTTTAACAACATTATGTTCGGTTGTTGCAATTCGTAACATATCTTCAGGAATACCGTTTGCACCTTTTAGTGTTGCACCATATTGTTCAGCTAGTTTAACCATGTTTTGTGGAATTGAACTTGCACCATGTAACACCAATGGGAAGTTTGGTAATAGTTTTTCAATTTCGCTCAAAATATCAAATCTTAATTTTGCATCACCAGCAAATTTGTGTGTGCCATGGCTTGTTCCAATTGCAATTGCTAAACTATCAACTCCTGTTCTTTCAACAAACTCTTTTGCTTGTTGTGGGTTGGTGTATCTTGCATCATCAGCAGTTGCACTAACTTCGTCTTCAACACCGGCAAGAACCCCAAGTTCTGCTTCAACGGTAACATTTTTAGAATGTGCATATTCAACAACTTGTTTTGTAAGTTTAATGTTTTCTTCAAAACTTAAATGGCTTGCATCAATCATAACATTTGTAAAACCGTTATCAATGCAGTTTTTGCAATCTTCAAAAGATTTTCCGTGGTCTAAGTTTAAAATTACAGGTAGATTTTTAGATTTTACTTTAACAAGAGCAACAAGTTCTTCTATTCCAGAATATTTAAGTGCTCCTGTGCTGCATTGAACAATAACAGGGCTGTTAAGTTCGGCTGCCGCATCTAAAATTCCTGATAATGTTTCTAGGTTAACAAAGTTGAATGCTCCTAGTGCATATTTGTTTTTTATTGCATCTGCAAATAATTGTTTTGAATTTTGTAATCCCATATTCACTCCTTTTATTGTTATAATTTTAGAATATTAAAATTTTATTAGCAATTAAATTAAACTAATTACAAAAAATTATTGAAAATTGCATAGTTTCTTGGTAAAATATTTATAAATAAATATACTATTAATAATTTGGTTTAAATTTCAAATTATTTTTATGTGGGGGAGAATTATGAAATTAGGATTTATTATTCCACTTTTAGACGAATATGATATTGAAAAAAACTTTAACACAATTGCTAAATCTTGCGAAGATTGTGGTGTTGAATTTGATATTATTTTTGCACTTAACTCAAAATTAAATGCTGTGTTTACTAAAATTAGAAACACTTATGTTGAAGATAAAAGAGTTAAAGCTTTTATGGTTGATAGACCGGTTGATCATCATCGTTTAATTACACTTTCCATGGAAGAATGTGAAGATTATGATGCGACTGTTATTTATTCCGGAAAGGAAGATGTTAACGGAGATGTTATTAAAGCATTTATTACTAGTTATGAAGCAGGTAATAAAATTGTTTACCTTAAAAAGGTTTACAGGGGCTTTAAAAAATTATTAGTTGGTTTTAAATCCGTTTTCTATAAAATTGGAATTAAGCTTTTAGGAGTGTTTAAAGATTTAGATGCTGAAAACGATATTCAACTCTTAGATTCCGATGTTGTAAAAACAATTAATCAACTTCCTGGTAAAAACCGTCAACTTCGCACATTAGATTCCTTGCTATATTACACAACAGATATTATTCATTTGGAAGTTGACTCCAAAGAAGTTATTAATCAAAATTATACAGTAAAAGATAAGGATTATATTAAAAATGCAACAGTTGCATATTCCTGTTTAGCAACAGGTTTAATATCCTTAACCTTAACAGTGCTAGCACTTGCTTTATGGAAATGGCATTACATTGTTCATATTGTATTATGGATTGTGTTTGCAGTGGGACTAATGATGTTCCTAGTGTTTAACACCCGCAAAACTTTAACTTACCGTGCTGGCAAATATGTTGAACCAAGTGAATTTGTTTCGCTTAAAGACAAAATTGAATATTATAACATGTAATTAATCTGCACCATCTGTTTTACTTTTAAGTAATTTTATGGTGCATTTAATTACTTAAAAGGATAACGGTATGGATTTTTTTAATAATCAGGGTAACAACTCTAAGGATAATGAAATTTTACTTGATGCCATTATGAAAGAACAAAGCCAGCGAGAAAACAAACCTAAAAAGGCATATTTATTAAATAGAAAAGTTGGCAAGGTTTCAAACCCTTTTGATGATGATATTTCAAAAGAAGAAGCTGATGAAATAAAAAATGGTGGAAGAGATTTTGAACATAAACCAATAACAAATGATGCTGGTGTTCCGGTGTTTGTTGTTGGCAATAGATTTACACAAAGAAAAACATTGACTAAAAAAGCAAAAACAACAATTTTTGTTGCTGCTATGCTTACAATAGTTTTAATTGTTGCAACCTTTTTTGCTGTGTTTTTCTTATCTAAACACAAAATTGATGTGGTTTGTGGAAACATTGATGGAATTACAATTTTAAATGAAGATTCTAATGCAATTGATACAATTAATTTAAGAATGTATGAAAAATTTACATTTAAAGTTACAATAAAAGAAACTTATTCTAACTCTAAAATTGAAGTTTTATATAACGATACAAAACTTATTCCAGATAAAAATGGTTATTACACAATACAATATTTGGGTGGGGAAGCTGAATTAAGAATTACAGGGGTTGTTCAAAACAACTATAATGTGGTTTTTGATGACAATGCAAATTTTCAATATGTTTTAGTTGGAAACACAGGTGCTAAAGAATATTTAGATGGCAAAACAAAAACTAATTTTTACGGTAATAAAATTAAGTTTATGTTAGCAAATGTTCAAGAATTTTGGGGATTACCACAAGCAATTGCTTGTGTTTATGATAATGGGGTTTTACTTACTCCAGATGAAAATGGTGTTTATGAACTTGAATATAACAAACACCACAATTTAGAAAGTTTTTATCATAGCCCATATGAATATTTTACATATAATGTTGAATACGACACTCAAAACACATCAAAAGTTAAAAGTTGCACAGTTACAGGTTTATCTGCCTTAGGTAAAGCTGAAAAAGTTGTTAGTTTTCCAAACACTTTTGAAGGTGTGTTTGTAGAATATAATTTCAATAAAAACGATTACACAAACACAACTGAACAAATTATTATTTCTAACGATATGTATCTAGATGAAAAAACATTTGATTTGTTCCCATCACTTCAAAAAATTGAAGTAAATGTGGTAGTTAACACAAATGTTGGATATTATTCGGAAGATGGTATTTTATATTTTAACCAATATGCTTCAATAATTGATGGAAGTGAAAGATCTATAACTTTAACAAAAGTTTTGGTTAAAGTTCCTACAAGTTATGGTAAAAATTTGGCTATTGGCGAACGAATTTTAACTGTTAATCCAGATGTAATTGCAACAGGTGCAATTAACAGATTAATGTATATTAAAACTTTACAAATTGGCAATAAAACAACATCTATTTTGCCTCTTGCATTAAAGGGTGATGATGTTCCTGAGGAATATAGCTATACAGTAATTTTTAACGGAAATCAAAATTTTGTTGTTGAAAATAATGTTATTTATAACAAGGCAAAAACAGCAATAATTTCTGCTCAATTTGTATCAGGGAAATTCACAGTTCCTAGTGGAATGGTGATTGCTGATAAAGCATTTGCTTTTAGTAAAATTACCGAATTAGCATTTGCAGGAACAGCAACATTAAGTGAAGGTTCATTAGATAATATGGGTGCCTTAACCAAAGTTGTAATGCCATCAAACACCGGAAGCTTACCACTTGGAAGATTTGCATATTGCAGTAATTTAGCAGTTATTGATTTATCAAATATCGCAACTGTTATTACAATTAACGATTTTGCTGTTGATTTAAGTTGGGAAGCTGTTCAAATTGTTGTGGCAGATGATAAACTTTCTGCTTATCAAACAACTTTTGCAGATACTCCTATGGCTAATAGCTTTGTTTCGGTTACCGAATATAATAGTTAAAAATATAAAAAGGAACTTAATTTATTTTAAGTTTCTTTTTTTTGTTTTGTTATATTAGTTGCTTAAAATGGCTAAACATTGATATAATTATTGTAGGTTTAAAGCAAAATAAACCCGTTAAAACATTGTTTTTAACTATATTAAACATTTCTTTGGAGGGAAAAATGAAAAACAACGAAATTAGAGTTGGTATTAATGGTTTTGGCCGTATTGGTAGAATTATTTTAAGACTAACAAAAAGATTTCCAAACATTAAAGTAGTGGGAATTAATGATCCATTTACTGATATTAACTATGCAAAATATATGCTAGAATACGATACAGTTCATGGCAGATATGATGGAACAGTTGAAGTTAAAGGTGATACTTTAGTTGTTGATGGAAATCCTATTAAATTCTTTGCTGAAATGGACCCAGCAAACATTGATTGGAAAGGTTGTGGTGCAGAATATATTTGCGAAGCAACAGGTAAATTCACAAAAGCAGAAGATGCTAGAAAACACTTAACAGGTGGTGCTAAAAAAGTTATTATTACAGCTCCTGGAAAAGAATGTCCTATGTTTGTTGTAGGTTGTAACGAAGATAAATATACAAAAGATATGGATGTTGTTTCAAATGCAAGTTGTACAACAAACTGCTTGGCTCCAATTGCTAAAATTTTAAATGATGCTTACGGTATTGAAGAAGGTTTAATGACAACCGTTCACTCAATTACTGCAACACAATTAACCGTTGATGGTTCAAGTAAAAAAGATTGGAGAGGTGGTCGTGCTGCAAGTGCTAACATTATCCCTTCTTCAACAGGTGCTGCAAAAGCTGTTGGTGTTGTTTTACCAGAACTTAATGGAAAACTTACAGGTATGAGTTTCCGTGTTCCTACTGTTGATGTATCTGTTGTTGATTTAACAGTTAGATTATCTAAACCAACAACTTATGATGATATTAAAGCAACAGTTAAAAAATATGCTGAAACAAGCTTAAAAGGCATTGTTGGCTACACAGAAGACAGTGTTGTTTCATCTGACTTTATTGGTGATATGCATGCAAGCACATTTGATGCTGGTGCAGGCATTATGTTAAGCCCAACATTTGTTAAAGTTGTTTCTTGGTATGATAACGAACTTGGTTATTCTACACAAGTACTTCGTTTAGTAAGCCATATGGCAGAAGTAGATAACAAATAATTAATAAAAATTAACAAAAACAGAACGAATTTCGTTCTGTTTTTTCTTTTTTTAAATTGCATTTTTTAATTTTAAACTGTTATTGTTTTACTTATTTTTAATATTGTTGTATTCTTAAAATAGAGTAATTACTAATGAAAAATAAACAGTTATTATATTTATTTTTAATAGGGATTTTTACTATTATTTGCACAGGTTTTAGTGCGAATAGCTTTTTTGTGTTTGCACAAACTCCTATTGAAAATAATTATGATAAAGTTGCCGAAAATGTTATTCCAAGCCAATATAATAACGATTACGAAAACTTATTGTATTCAACTTCGGTTAAAAATCAGGAACCATATGGTATGTGTTGGGCTTTTTCGGCTGTTGCTTGTGCCGAAGCTGATGCCTTAAAAAATCATGGAGCTAGCAGTGATATTGATTTATCTGAATGGCATTTAGGTTATTTTTTATATCATGGTCAAAGGGTAGGAACAGGTGACACTGTTTTACCTGGTTCAACACCATATTATAACTGTGGTGGTAATGCTGTTTTTGCAACTTTTGTGTTATCAAATTGGATTGGTTTTGCAAACGAATCGGTTGCACCTTATCAAACATTGGTAAACAATAAAAATGCAACAATTGCACAATCAAAAATGTATGAAACTGAATATGTTATTGATAATCTTTATTTATATGACCCAGACGAAATTGAAGATGCTAAATCTGCAATTTTAACATATGGTGCAGTTACAACTTCTTATTATAGTGATAGTCGTTATATTAATGATGATTATTATGCCCATTATTATCCTAACACCCGAACCCCTAATCATGGTGTAACAATTGTTGGTTGGGACGATAATTATCCAAAAGAAAACTTCTCTAACGGATATGGCACACCTAGCGAAAATGGTGCATGGTTGGTTAAAAACAGTTGGGGAGCTGATTGGGGATTAAACGGTTATTTTTGGATTTCTTATGAAGATAAAACTATTGATTATTATGCTGCAATTGATGTAGTGCCAAGCAACACTTATAACACACTTTATCAACATGATGGTGGAGTTTCTCCATCTTACTATCCAACAATAAGTAAAATGGCAAATGCTTTTACAGCAAATAAAAACGAACTTTTAAGTTCGGTTGGTTTATTAATTTATGATGCTTCAGTAAAACAAAGTGACTATAATTACACTGTTTACATATATAAAAACCCAACAAGTTTATCTGTAACAAATTCAAGTTTTGGTTTTACAAATTTAGTTTATTCGCAATCCGGTTCGCTTTCAGCAGCAGGATATCACAACATTAAATTAACCACAGGAGTTCCGTTAAATAAAGGCGACACTTTTGTTGTTAGAATTGATTGTGATGCACCTATTGGTGTTGATGATTATTATAGTGAAGGAACAATTACAACATCAAATGTTTCAGTTTTAGAAAAACAATCGTTTTATTATTATGGAAGTAGGTGGTATGATGCCGGAAAAACCGATGGAGCATGTCCTGAAAAATATAATGCTAGAATTAAAGCAATAACAGTTTTAGGCGATGCCGAACTAAAAACAGCACCAACACTTACAGCAATTAATTATGGCGAAACAATTAATAAATCTAGCATAATTAATGGTGTTATAATAGATGACTTGTCTGGATTGCCTGTTGAAGGTGTTTGGAGCTTTTTAGAGCCAAATAAGGTGCTAAAAAACAATGAAGATGTTGCTATTATGTTTACACCAACTTTATCTGATTATAGTTCAATTACTGTAACAGTTAAATCGGTTGTAAATAAAACAACTGCAACAATATCTGTTCAAACAACAAAAACAGTTTATTATTTGGGTGAACAAGTAAATATTACTGCTACAATTAAAAATTCTTATAATACATTACTAGCAGATATGGGTGAAATAATTGTAACCTATCAAGTAAATAGTGGTGAAGAACAAGTTGTTGAAGGGTATGCTTTTACAATTCCTGAAACAGCAAAAAATAATGATGTAATTACAATTAAAGTTTTATCACAATCTGTTGAAGGTAAATATGAAACTGCAGTGGCGACTACAACAATTAGAGTTGCCTTTGAATTAAAACTAAAAACTTCGTTATCTGCCACATCAATTTATTATGGACAGGATTTATCACAAGTAACTTTAAGTAATGGTGAAGTTGTTGATAACTATTCGCAACAAAAAATTTCGGGCGAATGGCGAATTGTTAACACAGCAGTAATTCCTAGTTCTACAACTGCACATATGGTTGAATTTACACCAGATAATCCGTTATACGAAACATATACATCAACAGTTACCGTTAATGTTTTAAAAAGCGATATAGATGTTAAAATGGTGCTATATAAAGCAGTTTTTGAAGTGGGTGATGAAGTTGTAATTTCGGTAACTTTAAAAAATTTAACCAACGAAGATGTTACAAATTTTGGTGAACTAAAATTATCATATATTGTGGGCACTAGTGCCATAAAAACTCCTATTGTAAACAATCGTTTTATGGTAAATGAATTAATGGCAGGTAAAACAATTAAAATTTTGCTTGAAATTGATGAAATTCCTAATATGTATAATAAAGTTACAAAAGTAGTAACAACATCAGTGGCAGAAATGCCAGAACCCGAAGTTCCTGTTGAACCGGAAGTTCCTGCCAACCCAGAAACACCTGGTCAACAACCATCAAATCCCGAAGGTCCAACCAACCCAGAAACTCCAACCGAACCCGAAGTTCCTACTAACCCTGAAAATGGTGAGTCGGCAGGTGATGTGGGGGAAAATGATGAAACAAATAATAAAGAAAGTGATGGTGAAACAGCCACAAACCAAGAACAACCAACATTTATGTTGTATGTGGTTATAGGGGCAATTGCTGTACCGTTTGTTATAATGATGATTGCTTTAATATTTAAAAGAAGAAGATTTTAAAAAATAAAAAAATCCTTAATTTTAAGGATTTTTTTTATTTGTTTTTATTAAATAACATATAAACTTTTTTAACTGATGTATCAGTTCCAATTTTAAAACCAAAACTTTTAGCATAATCAACAAGTTTATCAATTTTTTCTTCGGCAGAAAAATTTTTTATTTCGTCAAATTCTTCAATTTCCATAAAAGAACCTTCTAGCCCTTCAACTGTGCCAACAATAATGGTTTTGTTATCTAATTCATAAAAAGCATTTTTTTGTTTTAATTCAACCCAATTAACAAGTTTTGCTAATTTTAAAATTTTTACAGCAGTGTTAACATCTTCTACTTTTGTTGTAACTTTTTCTTCGCTAATAACATCACCATTATTGTTTAAAACCTTGTTTTTAAAAAGTAAACTGCTTTTAACTTCGTCAGAAAATTTTGTTTTGTATGATCTAACAATAATGCTAGAATCTAAAAGTTGTTTATAAGTTGCAGCTTTAACTTCATTTTCTCTTAATGTAGTAAAGTAATAATCTGCACCTGTAAATTCATCTTTTTCTGTAAAACCTAAATTAAGTAATTTTTGTTTTATTACATTAATATCTTCATAAACTTGAACTGTTATTTCTGTTTGTGCCATAATTAATCTCCTTACTTAAAAAGTTTATCATTAAAACTAAAAAAATCCTAACAATATTGCTTTATAAATTTGTTTAAAAACAATAAATCATTATTGTAAAAATGTTAATTTATGTTATACTTAAATGTATTTTATTAGGAGATGATTTTATGAAGTGTCCTGTTTGTGGTGCAAAAATGCTAGATGGCAAAATTTGTAGATATTGTGGTGTAACAAACGAACAAGTTTATAATGCTAGTAACCTTGAAGCAAAAAAAGCTTTTAAGGAAGGTAGAAAAAGTGATGTTTGCTACACAACCGATATTCCCAAAGATGTTAATAAAAGAAAATTAATTTTGCTTACTGCATTTTTAGGTTTGTTTGGTGTTGGAAACTTTTATGTTGGCAGATATGTTAAAGGTACATTTTGTGCTGCATCATATGGGTTTTCTTTAATATTTACAATGTTAAAAATGTTTGCTGAAAGTTATAATTGGTCGGCTTTACCTGTTTTACAAGTTTTTATGTCAATAGGTGTTTATTGCATGATTGCAAATATGCTTTTCTGGATTCACGATATGTTGGGTTTTATCTTTAAAAACTATAAAGTTCCTGTGGTTCTAGCAAAAGAAGATGTTAATATGAAACATCATAGTTTAAAAAATATAAAAGGAAAATAAAATGAAAACAGTTGTTGTTGGAATGAGTGGTGGTGTAGATAGTTCAGTTGCCGCCGCACTTTTAAAAGAACAAGGTTATAATGTAATAGGGCTATTTATGCACAACTGGGAAGAAGATGATGAAGAAGGTTGTTGCACTGCTGCCCAAGATTGGGAAGATGTTAGAAGGGTTTGTAATAAATTAAACATTCCTTATTATTCAGTTAATTTTGCAAAAGAATATATGGATAGGGTGTTTAGTTATTTTCTAGAAGAATATTCGGCAGGCAGAACACCAAACCCAGATGTTTTGTGTAACAGAGAAATTAAGTTTGGACCTTTTTTAGAATATGCAATTAAACTTGGTGCCGATTATATTGCAACAGGGCATTATTGCGATATTGACCACAATGCTGATGGTAAACATTATTTACTTAAAGCAGTGGATCAAAATAAAGATCAAACCTATTTTTTAAATCAGTTAAGTCAAAAGCAACTTGAAATGGTTTTATTTCCACTTGGAAAAATGGAAAAACCAGAAGTTAGAAAGATTGCTGAAAAATATGGTTTTATTACTGCAACAAAAAAAGATAGCACCGGAATTTGCTTTATAGGTGAAAGAAAGTTTAGGGAATTTTTAAAGAATTTCATTCCTGCAAAAAGGGGTAAGATTGTTGACCTAAATGGAAATGTTGTTGGTGAGCATGATGGTGTTATGTATTACACCTTAGGTCAAAGAAGGGGATTAAATGTTGGTGGTGTTAGTGGCACCGATGGTGGCAGATGGTTTGTTGTTGATAAAAATGTTAAAACTAACGAACTATTAGTTAGCCAAGGCGATGAATCTCCACTTTATTCAAAAGCATTAATTAGTTATAAAATAAATTGGATTCCTGAACTTCCTGGAAAAGAATTTACTTGTTTTGCTAAATTTAGATATAGACAACCTGAACAAGAAGTTAAAGTCACTGTTGAAGAAAACAAAGTATTTGTTGAATTTAAAGAAAAACAAAGAGCAGTAACACCTGGTCAATTTGTTGTGTTTTATAGTGGCAACAAATGTTTAGGTGGTGGAATTATTGAAGAAGTTATTAAATAAAATATTAGTAATAAAACATATTAATTGACAATCATATGTTTTAAAGTTAAAATATAATTACCATAAAGAGTGTGTTAGGGACAGCCCCGTTGATCACACAGCAACCTGACTAATTAGTTAAGGTGCTAATGGCTGAACGATGGAGAAACTAATTATTAAAAACAAAATCCCATCGTGTATGGGATTTTTTTAGTTCTTTATGGAAAAAATTTTTATAAGGAGAAAAGTATGGAAATAATAACAAGCGAAAGTGTGAATGTTGGTCATCCAGATAAAACTTGTGATGTTATAGCAGATTGTTTTTTAGATGCTGCATTAACAATGGACCCTAATTCACAAATGGCTGTTGAATGTGCCATAAAGAACAATAAATTGTTTATTTATGGTGAAGCAACAACCAAATCTAACATAAACTATACACTTATTGCCAAAAAAGTACTAGATTATGTGGGATATAACACAAATAACTTTGAATTTATAAAGGAAGTTTCGGAACAATCGCCCGATATTAATTTGGCAGTTGTTAAAGAAGAAGTAACTGCAAACGACCAAGGAATTATATATGGTTATGCCTGTAATGATACAAAAGAGTTAATGCCACTGCCTATTATGGTTGCTCATAAATTAATGATGCAGTTTGAAAAATTAAGGTTGTCAAACTCTATGTTTTATGCCGATGCAAAAAGCCAAGTTAGTGTTGAATATGAAAATGATAAACCTAAAAACATTCACACAATTTTAATATCGGTTTCACACAAAGAAAATTTAAGTTTAACCGATTTAAGAAAAATTGTTAATGAACAAGTTGTGTTGCCTGTATTAAAAGAGTATGAACAATTTGTTGTAAATCCACCTAAAATTTTAATTAATGCTGGTGGTAAGTTTACTGTGTGGGGAAGTTATTCCGATAGTGGTTGTGTTGGTAGAAAAATTGTGGTTGATACTTATGGTGGGGTTGGCAAAGTTGGTGGTGGTTGTTTTAGTTCTAAAAACTCAACCAAGGTTGATAGGAGTGCTGCATATTATTTAAGGTATGTTGCAAAAAGTATTGTTGCAAATAATTTAGCTAGTAAAGTAGAACTTCAAATTAGTTATGGTTTTGGTTTGACTGAACCAATTAGTTTAAACATTAACACTTTTGGAACTGAAAAAGTTGGTTTAGAAAAATTATATGAAATTGTTTATAATAATTTTAACTTTAAACCACAAAACATAATTAAGGAATTAGGATTAAATAAACCTGTATTTTCTAAAACTGCATGCTATGGTCATTTTGGTAGAGATTTTGCATGGGAAAAAATTAAAAAGTTAAACATTTAAATATAATAATAAAATAACAAAACAATAAGGGTGGTTGCTTTTATTGTTTTGTTTTTTTAAAAAAGATAGTTATAATTAAATTGTATGAAATTAACAGTTAAATTAGATAGCATTAAAACAATAGAAATAAAAAAGTCAAAATTTATTGGCTATGCTTTTTTTTGTGCTGATGTTGAAATGGCTAACAACTATTTATCGCAAATTAGATTGGAACACAAAAAAGCAACTCATGTTTGCTATGCCTATATAATTAATTCTAACGAAAAAGCTAGTGACGATGGTGAACCACAAGGAACAGCAGGATTACCAATGCTTGAAATTTTAAAAAAGAGAAAATTAACAAATGTTTTGGTTGTTGCTGTTAGATATTTTGGTGGAATAAAACTTGGTGCTGGTGGGTTGGTTAGAGCTTATGGCGAAACAGTTAGTTCTGCTTTAAATGAAAGTGGTGAATCAGAATTAAAAGAAGTTTATGAATATTCTTTAACTTTAAATTATGGTGAAGAAACAGTTTTAAATAATTTAAAATTAAATAGTGAAGTTTATAATTTAACTGTTGAATATTCCGACAAAATAACCGTTTTGTTTTGTAGTAATTTAAGTTTTGAAAATTTAAAGGAATATAACCTAACAAAAAATCAAACAAAGTTAATTAGGGTGTAAAAGTGGCAAGTATTACAAAAATTGAAGCACAGGCAAAAAACAAGGGCAGAGTTAATGTTTATTTAGATGGCGAATTTGCTTTGGGGTGCTCGTTAGACATTGTTTTAAATTATGGATTAAAGGAAGGGCTGGAAATAACAAGTGAAAAACTTGATGAGTTGGTTTTTGAAAACGAAAAAAGTTTGGCACTATCAAAAGCAGTAACTTTACTTGGTAAAAATTTAAAAACAAAACATCAAATGAAAAAATATTTGGTGGATAAGGGGTATAGTGAGCAAATTGTTAATTATGTTTTAGAAAAACTTTGTGAATATAATTATATAAATGACGAAAATTATGCTAAACTATATGTTAGAAGTATAAAAAACAAATACGGCAAAATTAAAATTAGAAACGAATTAAAATTAAAGGGTGTTAGTGATAAAAACATTGATTTAGCACTAGCCGATTTTGAAAGTGAAGAAGAAGTTATTTTTAATTTGGCAAATAAGTGGTTAAAAGACAAACCAGCATCTTACGAAAATTTGAGTAAATTATATAGATTTTTATTATCAAAAGGGTTTGATTACGAAGAAGTTTCTAGGGTGGTAAAAAGTTTTAAGGAGAATTAATTATGTTATCAGTTGGTGTTGATTCATTAGATATTGTTAGAATGCAGAAATTTGTGGATAACGAAAGATTTTTAAACAAGTTGTTTACCGAATATGAGGTTAGATATTGCAACCTAACTGTTAACCGAACAATGCGACTTGCAGGATTGTATTGTGCAAAAGAGGCATTTTTAAAAGCTTTGGGTATTGGCATTGGTGGCGGAATTCCACTAAACGAAATAGAAGTTAACCATCATAAAAACGGTAAACCATATATTAAATTAAGTGATGCCGCAAAAAAGATTGTTAATATTATGGGTTTTAAAGAATGGGATATTAACATTACTCACACTCACACAACATCAACAGCTGTTTGTGTGCTATCTTAAAATAATTTAGTGCTGAATTTATAGGTGAATTATGGATAAAATTAAAAGTGATTTACATGTTCATGTAGATTATAATGTGAATAAGGAAGCAATTAAAACAATTTTAGAAAAAGCAGAAGCAAATGGTGTTAAAGCAATTTGTATGCTAGAACATAACGAACTTAACCTTTATAAAAAGGGTGGGGTTTTAGAAAGTTTAAGTAAAAGTGGTGAATTAGATAGAATCTATTCTGGAAAAATTGTTTCGGGGTGTGAAGTTACCTGTATCATAAACAAAACAAACCCAACAAAATATGCTTTTAACTTTAATAACTATTATGTGCATTTAACCATGCTTGATTTTGATATTGAAAAAGCCGAAAAAGTTAAGTGGTTTAACAAAAAATTCCAAAATAAAATTTTCAAAAAAGATGTTAAGCAAGTTATTAAAATGTTAAAACAATTAGGGCTGGAAGTTCCTAAAAAAGATTATTTTGTTTTTGAAAAGGGTGTTCCTAGGCAAATATGGGAATTTATGCATAAAGACCCTAAACGACAAGCAAAATATGAAGAAGTGTTGGGAAAATTTGAAACATGTTCCGATTTTATTAGAGTTATTTTTGAAGATCCTAACAGTAAATTATGGTTTAAACAATCTAGAACACCATATTTAACCGAAGTAATTGATTATGTTAGGGATATTGGTGCTAGAATTTTTGTTTCGCACCCATGTCATATGAATAAAAAATTTGCAACAACAAGTTATTTAGATGCTTTAATTAATGTTGATGCAGGTTATTCATTTCCGTTTGATGGAATTGAAACTAAATATTTTTTAAATACTGTTATAGATACAAAAGTGTTGGAAGATTATGCTTTGGCTAGAAATTTAGAAATGTCGGGTGGCACAGATTATCAATATTTGGTTAGCGAAAGAAATCCAGAAGGAAAAATGTATTTAATAAATAATGGTGAAAGAACTTACTTTGTTCCTGTTCCGGGAACAATGATTAAAACATTACTTGAAACCAGAAATGGCGATTTGCTTTTAACTAGAAAGTTTATTGATGGCTTAACAGATGTTAGAGAACAAAAAAGATTTAGAAGATAATTATAAAAATAAAGGGTAAATTTTTACCTTTTATTTTTTTTGTTTAATATAAATTTAAAATATGCACAACCTAAAAATATTAAAGTTTTAGGTGGAAAAATGAATAGTGAATATGGTTTTAAATTGGAAAATTTGGTTAATAATTTAAGTAATGGCAAGGTGTTAAATGAGCAAATTAACCAAACTAGACATACAATAAGTAAAACAAATTATTGTGAAAGCTCCATAAATTTTTATGGTGAAAATGGTAGGTGGTTAATAGAGTTGGCAGAAGAAAATGTTGATACTATTGCCGATTTAAATAACTATATTGGCTGGATTTGCGATGAATAATTTAGAAGTTAAAAGAGGTGAAGTTTATTATGCTGATTTAAGCCCTGTTATTGGTAGCGAGCAGGGTGGTGTTAGACCTGTGTTGGTTGTGCAAAATAATGTTGGAAATAAATATAGTCCAACAGTTATTGCTGCCGCCATCACAAGTCAAATTAATAAAGCAAAAATACCCACACATATAGAACTTAAACGGTTTGAGGTGGGATTACCCAAAGATTCGGTTGTGCTATTAGAACAACTTCGCACATTAGATAAGCGAAGATTAAAAGAGAAAATTGGAACAGTTGAAACTAGCAAAATGAAGTTGGTTGACACAGCTTTACTTATAAGTTTGGGTTTTGCTGATTAGTATTTTTAATTAAAAATGGCTTATATTGGCTGTTTTTTTTATTTTTTTAAAATTTAAAAATTTGGTATTGAAATTGGTGTTTTTTAATGCTATAATGTTTACACAAAATGAAAGGTGGTAATATTTATGGGATTAATGCCAGTAAAAACAAAAAATATTTTTAAAGATTATTTCGCAAATCTTTATAGCGAAATGGTTAGATTAAACGAATATATGGTTCAAAACGGTGTAAAAGTTAATGTGTTTACCGAAAACCAACTTGCCAGAGTTAAATATGCAAGCGAATGTGATGAAATAAATCCAAAAGCATATATCACAATTAAACCTTATGCTGATAAAATGATTAAATATGCTGAACAAAATTTATATTGTGAAAACCCAGAAAAAAACATTATTTTAATGTATATGATTGATAACAAAAGTTTTATGAGGGGTGGAAACTTTAAAAACAATGTTGATCGTGGATATGTTGAAAGTTTAAAACTTAACATTAATCAATTTTTACCAAATCCAGCACACTTAAAACAAAAACCTAAATTGGTTGGACCACCGGTAAAAAGACCACAAGTTAACAATAATCACGAAAACCCAGCAGAAAATGATAATCAAAGAAACAGAAAAGGTCCAAGATTCTTCAAGTTTAAACCTGCTGAAAAATTAGTTAGACCAAACCAAGATACACTTGATGCTTTAATTGGTTTTTATAATGCAGAACAAGAACTTTATCAAATGGGTGTTGGTGGTGTTGAACATGTTGATAATCAAAATCCAACACAAAACCCAGCCGATGCTTTAATTGTTAAAACAGGCGAAGTTATTTTGGCTTATGCTAGAGCACCTTATTTAAAACATAAAAATGATTTAAGTATTAGAGCAAAAGCAATTAGAAATACCGAACTTATTAGATCTTATTTGGAAGAAGGTACACATTTAGACGGTTTACATGGAACATTTACACACTCTCGTTTAAGAGCAGGTTTAAAAAGTTTAGTTAGAAACGAAGCAAATAAACACTTAGTTATTGATCCACAATTAGCTGAACAAGGAATAAAATTAGAAGATGCTTTAGTTGAAAGCCCAAAATTAGATGAAAAAACTTTAAAAGCAATTAAAGATCACACATTAGGAAGATAAAAACTGTTATAATAGCATAGTTTTATGTAATTTTGCATATTGACTATGCTATTATTTTTTGTTATAATATAGCAAGAAAAGTTATGGATGTAATTTTTCTAAAAAATATAAAATTTTTGCTTTATGCTGTGGTGGACATAAAGGGGGATATTTATTATGGCAATAATTAATATTACAGATACACAAAAAACTCAATTAATTCGTGCATTAAGCCAAATTAGTTTAATGACTCATGTTTCAATTAAGGAATTGCAAGAGTACATTAAAGCAGGTCAAATGCCAGATACTGTTAGAGATACACTTTTAAGAGTGTATAATGTTTCTTCGCTTGATGACATTGCAAGTAGCACCAGAATTACTTCTACTAGCAGAACCAGAAAACTTAAAACTTCTGATATTGCACAAATTTATGGTGAAATTATCAAAGTTAAAGAAAACGATGCTGGTGTGGCTAAAGTTGCTTTATTAGGACCACAAAAAACTGCTGTTAGAAATATTATTACCCAATTAAAAGAATACACTGAAGATTTACAACAACTTCGTGATGATATTGAAGCTAAAAGTGCAACTGCAACAACCGTTGAAGAAAAGGCAAACCTAGCAAGCCAAAAAGCTTCTACAACCAGAATGATAAATGCTGCTGTAAGAGCACAAGGGCTATTATCAGTTGCTGTTACTGATGGTTATATTGCACAAGATGTTATGACTTGGTTATTTGATAAACCTGCAAGAAAAGCAGAAAAAGGAACACAACTTCGTGAAGCTTTAACAGATTTCCATGCTGCTCCTGATAAATCTGCATTACCAACAGGCAACCAAGCACATAAACTAATTAATGAATTGGGTAGGGTTTACACTAGGGGATTTGTTCCTACAACTCCTGTTACACCAACAACACCGGTTACTCCAACAACACCTGTAACACCTACAACTCCTGTAACACCAACTACTCCAATTACTCCAATTACTCCAATCACACCGGTTACACCAACAACTCCTGTAACTCCAACAACACCGGTTACACCTACAACTCCTGTTACTCCAACAACTCCGGTTACACCTACAACTCCTGTTACACCAACAACACCGGTTACACCTACAACTCCTGTAACTCCTAC
>JAZNIS010000036.1:0-2790 GCA_045577635.1 Clostridia bacterium | reverse complement strand
AAATCAGAACATTTTTCTTTTAAATAATTAAGTAATTTATCCATAAGTTCCTTTTATTTTTTAAAACACAAGTAAATGCAGTGCATCAACAATAATTACAAATCCAAACAGTAAAAGTAATCCAACCATATGAATTTTATTTTCTAATTCTCTATTAATTGGTTTTTTCCTAATCCATTCAATTAATACGAAAATCATTTTAGAACCATCTAAAGCAGGAATAGGCAATAAGTTAAACACCGCCAAATTTACAGCAATTAAAGGTACAAGTAATAATAAGTTTAGCATATTTGTTGTGCTTGCATCTGAAATAAATCCAATAGTTGTAATTGGACCACCAATATCTTCAAGCGAATACTTATCAGTAAATAGTTCACCTAAAACTACCAAACACTTCCATGCCATTTCAAAGCTAAATGGAACTGCATGTAACAGTGACTGTCCAAAACTTAATTTCTCACGAGTTGAAGATATTCCAAATTGTGCAACTTCACTACCGTTAATCATAACATTGTATTTTTGAACTGTAATATTTTTTTCAACACCATCTCTTAAAATGGTTAATTGAATATCTTTTTTATCTCCAATATATTGTGTTATACCAGCAAGACCACCATTCAATAAAGATAATTCTTCACCATTGGCATGAGTAATAACATCTCCAACTTGCAATTGTTCAATATGAGTGTTATCTGGACTTATTTGAGAAACTTTAATATATCCATTACCCAAAACTGCCAATGTTGCAACACTAAAAATAATTGCAGAAATAAAATTAAAGAAAGCTCCGCAAAATAACACAATCATTCTTTTCCAAGGTGCTTGAGCATTAAACGAATCTGCAGATTCATTTTCAGTATCTTCTCCTTCAAAAGCACAATATCCACCAAGTGGAATTAAACGAATGGCAAAAACCTCACCATTCTTTTTGTTTTTTTTATATATAGCTTTACCAAAGCCAATAGAAAATTCATTTATTTTAAATTTTAAAATTTTTCCTGCAATATAATGCCCTAATTCATGAATTGTTATCATTAACATCAACACTAAAATTGCTATTAAAATTCCTCCAATTTTTGATAGAACATTACCAATACTTAGTAAATTAGAAATCAAAACTCTCTCCTTATAAAGAATATTTAAGTGCTAATAAATATTATTTTTATTAACACCTAAATATTACAATCAAGCTTATTAAAATAAAATTAACATACAAATTAACATAAATGCAGAATTAAAAATTAATCCATCAACCCTATCCATAACACCACCATGACCAGGGAATATTGTTCCATAATCTTTAACTCTAGCTCTTCGTTTTAAATAACTAGCGAACAAATCACCAAATTGACTAATAATAGACCCAACAAAGCCAAAAATTGCAACTGTCCATAGTGATGCAACTTTATCAAAAGCAATAACAAATTGTGGGTTTATTGAGAATATCCAATAAATTACAAATGCCGCTAAAACACCACCAGCAAGTCCACCAACTGCTCCACTAATTGTTTTTTTAGGGCTAATTCTTGGACATAATTTTGGACCTTTTAATAAACTTCCAACAATCATAGCCAATGAATCTGTTGCAATAGTTACAAGGAAAACAGTAAGTAAAATATAATAATCAAATGGAACATTTAAAACTGTTGCTGCAATACTTAAACTGTTAAAGTGATTTAATATAAACATAGTTGCAAAAAGTAATGTAGGATAAACAACAATAACAGAAGTATTAATTGCCTTTTTTAAAGCATAAATTGCAATATGGTCATTTGATTGATACTTACTCATTTCTCTCGTTGTATATTTTTTTAAAATTAGTGTAGATAAAAATGTAATTAAAAAATATACAAACATTAAACATAAAACTAACAATAAGTAATATTCCCAAGACCAGTTGTTTGTAAAAGCAAAAACAAAACCAACATATAAAACAGCTGGGAAAGAACCTATTAAATAAATGTTATTATAAAGTCGTGTTCTTTCAAAAACCCTACCAACTTCAACAGCCCCCATAATTGCCAAAGCTCCAATAATAACATCAAAAACATATGGTGTTAATAATCTAGATATAAATGCTAAAACTAGCACAATCATAAAATAAACACTAGTCAATAATCTTGTTTTCATTTGTTCTCCTTAATTGCCCCAAATCTCCTATTTCGTTTTGAATAGTCAATTAGTGCCTTATATAATTCATTTGTATTAAAATCCGGCCAATATGTTTTTGGAAAATAAAATTCCGAATAAGCACCCTGCCACAACATAAAATTAGATAATCGTTGTTCACCACTAGTTCTAACAATTAAATCAGGATCAGGAATTTGTGCAGTATATAAATATTTTTGAATTGTTTGTTCATCAACAACTTTAACACCATCTTTAATAATGTTATTAACAGCCCTTACAATTTCAGGTTTACCACCATAATTTATACACAAATTTAAAATCATTTTGTTATTGTTTTTACTATCTTCAACTGCTTCCTCAACAGCTTCAACTAAATCAGCAGGAAAAGCTGTATAATCGCCAGAAACAATAAATTTAATATCTTTTTTTAGTAATGGTTCAAGCTCTTTTTTTATAAAATCTCTAAATAAATTAAATAATGTATCAATTTCATCTTTTGGTCTATTCCAATTTTCAGTAGAAAAACCATACATACTTACATATTTAATTCCTAAATTTAAACATTCTATAATAGTGCTTTTACAAGTTTTAATACCTGCTTTATGCCCCAATGAACGAGGTAACCCTCTCTTTTTTGCCCATCTACCATTACCATCAATA
>JAZNIS010000035.1:0-28620 GCA_045577635.1 Clostridia bacterium | reverse complement strand
TGCCCTGGCCCAAGAGGCATGGGTGCAACTGAAAAACCAAAAAATTTTAAAGCTTCCTTAAAGAAATTTTTAAAAGAATTATCAGTTATAAAAATCCCATTAATTTTAACCATAATATTTTCAGTTATTGCAATTATACTTTCAGTGTTTACACCTAAAATTATGGGAAAAGCATTAACAGAAATTAGTTTAATTGCTTTAAACAAAGAAAATGCGACAATTACAACTGTAATTTCTTACCTAATTACAATGGCTATTCTTTATGGTTTAAATTACATATTTAATATGTTAAGCCAAGTTTTAATGGGTAAAGCCGCAGTAAAAGTTTCCTATTCAATTAGAAAAAAATTAAAAACAAAATTAAACAAACTTCCATTAAACTATTACGATTCTAGAGAAACCGGTGATGTGTTAAGTGTTTTTGTTAACGATGTTGACAACATTCAAACAAGTTTACAACAAAGTTTAAATCAGTTAATTAACTGTGTGATAACTATTGTTGGGGTGTTTGTTATGATGCTAACAATTAATGTTTGGCTAACCTTAATTGTTTTAATTTTACTGCCACTTTCAATGTTTTTAAGTGGATTCGTTATGAAACACAGCCAAAAATATTTTACCCGACAGGCAAAAGATTTAGGTGCTGTTAACGGACACATTGAAGAAATTTACACAAACCAAAAAACTGTTAAAGCTTATGCACAAGAAGACAGAGCCATTAAAGAATTTGAAGAAAAAAACGAAGCCCTTTATGAAAGTAGTTTTAAAAGCCACTTTTATGCCGGACTACTTATGCCTTTAATTCACTTTGCAACAAATTTTGGTTATGTTGCTTTAAGTTTGGTTGGATGCATATTTATTTTAAATGGTTTACCTATGGGTGGAAAAGATTTTGGAATTTTTGCTTTTGCATTAGAATTTGGTTATTTAGTAACATTTTTAGAATATAGCCAACAATTTACAAGACCTATTACACAACTAGCACAAATATTTAATGTTTTTCAAACAACACTTGCTGCCTGTGAAAGAATTTTTGAAGTTTTAGATGGCGAAGAAGAAATTATTTACGAAACAACAAACAAATTTGAAAAACTAGTTGGAAATGTTGAATTCAAAAATTTAACCTTTGGCTACACACCAGAAAAAACACTACTTAACAATGTTAACTGCAAAATAAATAGTGGTCAAATGGTGGCAATTGTTGGGCCAACAGGTGCTGGTAAAACCACAATAGTTAACTTAATTATGAGGTTTTATGAGTTAAACAGTGGCGAAATTACTATTGATGGAATTAACACACAAACAGTTTCACGAAGTAATTTAAGAGAAAAAATTGGTATGGTATTACAAGACACTTGGTTGTTTAATGGCACAATTAAAGACAACTTAAAATACGGCAATCAAACAGCAACCGATGAAGAAATGATTGAAATTTGCAAATCTGTTCATGCTCACTACTTTATTACAACACTTGAAAATGGCTATGACACCGTTATTAATGAAAACGGTACAAACATTTCGCAAGGACAAAAACAACTGCTAACTATTGCCAGAGCATTAATTGCAAAACCAGATTTAATTATTTTAGACGAAGCAACTTCAAACATTGATACCAGAACCGAAGTTTTAATTCAAAAAGCTATGAAGGTTGCAATGAAAAACCGAACAAGCTTTGTTATTGCTCACCGACTTTCAACCATTGTTAATGCCGATAAAATTTTAGTTGTTAATAACGGCGACATTGTTGAACAAGGAACCCACAATGAACTTATGCAAAACAAAGGTTTTTATTACAATTTATATAACAGTCAATTTAGTTAAAAAAAAGATGCAAAAACTGCATCTTTTTTTTATTTTTTAAATTAATGTTTGAATAAACATCATACAACTAATAAAAACATTTAAACTGAAAACTTCGTTATTAGAAATTGTTTCAAGCAACATTGTTCCGCCATCAAATTCAACTTCAAGTTCGTTAAGTTTTTGGTTTATTAACATTTTTGTTTTTGTGTCTAAATTATTAAAATTAACATTTAAACTTTTTAATGTTAAGCCATAATCAGCAAAACAAATTCTTCCATTATACTCTACTAAATATATTGGTAAAACATCACAAGATTCAATAAAGAATAAACCAGTATTCACATAATATTTTGTATCGGATTGTTTTTCAATTTGAAAACCTTTATTATATTCCTTTAAACCTTTAACTACTTCTTCAATATTTCTCATTTATACTCCACATTAAACACCCATTGGGTCTTTTTTCTTTTCGCTACTTTCATTTGAATTAATATCTGGTCCTTGTGTGTTTTTTCTTATAGGTTGCGAACAATTCATAGCTTCAATAACCCCGTTTGCACAAAGAGCTTCTAGTGCCATTAAATCCATTTTAAATTCAGGACTTTTTGTTTCTTCTTGTTGTGCATGAATTTTCTCTAACAAATCAAGAGCAACAACTAATGTGCTAAAACTTTTAGCAACTTCTCCTTTTCTTGTGCTTAATTCCCTAAAACTTTTATAGTTTGACAATCTAAATTTACCACCAGAACCTGCACCAATATTTGGACCTTCGGAATCAACATCTCGTTCTGCCATCATTAGACTATCGCCAATAATGTTACTTAACTCTTTATAAAGTTTATTCATATAAACCACTGTTTGCGGTGACATTTTTTTAGGGTCCATTGATAAAGCATAACTGTTTAAAATGTTTTTTATATCAATATTTAAAACCAAACCGTCTTTTTTTGCTTCTAAAAACGGCATACCATAAGAACTTTCTTGTTTTAATTGTTCTGCAGTTAAACCATCTAAATAATTTAAATAATTTTTTAAATGTTCGCAATCAATAGCATTACAACCTGCATTTGAATATTCCTTATCGGCTGAATCACTTTTTTCTTTTTTAAGGTAAATTAAATTTTCAATATGGTTTTGAAAATGGAAGTGTGGTACTTTTGCAATTTCACCAATAACAGTTTTATGTTTAGCACTTCTAAACACTTGGTTATAATGATCAAATCCTGTTCCATCATATCTTAAAATATTAATTGCTCTTTCCGGATTTCCCTTTGGAATTAAGTATGTACAAATATCTAATTGTCTTGTAAACTTTGTTTCATCTAACAAATCTTGAACAGGTATTTTTGACAAATCAGTTCCACAATAAACCGAACCATCCACCCTATCAAACGATAAACTTGTTACAGTTGAAAACAATAATCTTTCATCTGGATTGTAATAAAATTTTGTTGAATTTGAAATTATGGTATCGTTATTAATTTCACTAATTTGAATTTTATCATCATTTTTAACATCACCAATTCCACCTAAATTTTGTGTGAATGGAATTGGATACTTTTTAAGTAAATTCAACTCTGGAAAAATATTTCTATTAAACAAAGTTGGTTTAGATTGCCATTTTTTTGTGGATAAATATCTTCTATCAAATTTTCTTGCTAACTCTTCTAAATCTTCTGGCACTACTGAAAAGTTAGTGTTATCAATTTCAGGATAATCAAATGCTAAATGGCTCACAACCTTGGCTCTAACCTTGCCAAGCAACAAAGCTTTATCTTTATCAGACAAACCTGTGTCAAAAACACATTCACTAATTCGTAAACTACCAGGTCTGGTTTTTTTACGGTAAGCTATAATGTAATTTGCCAAAACATCTGCTTTATCTTCTATGCTTGTAGCACTATTAAATTGTTGCATTAATGTTTGAGCCATAACAATCTCCTTTTATCCACATATTACTTATTATATTTTAACATAAAATAAATTATTAAACAATATGTAATAAAAAAAAGACAGGTTTTTAAACCTGCTTTTTATTCTTCTAAACCTAATTGTCCTTTATCTTTTACAATAGTTGGAACTAATTGACCTTGTGTATTTTCTTCTGCTTCAAAGGTAACTACAATATATCTACCATTATTATCTGCCCAAGTGTAACTAATTTCGCCTGTTGCAGCAGATGGTGTTTGTTTACCAGAACCTAAAATATCAAAAACTTCTGAATAAGACATTCCGTCTGTAATTAGATTATAATTATCCATGGTTAAAACAACTGCTAATGGTTCTCTTGGTTTTCTTTCGTTTTGTTTATTTTTTACAATAAAGTAAATTCCAACACCTAATGAAAGAGCAACCAAAATAGAAGCACACACAATGCTTATAATTTGGTATCTATTAAGCTTAATTCTTGGCTTCTTATTTTCCGTAGATTTTGGTTCTGCCGGAGTAACATTAGCATCTTTAAATTTCATAATACTAACTCCACACTTCTAATTATTACACTTATTTTACTAAAATAAACAAAGTTAGTCAATTAGTGTGTAATTAAAATTTGTTTAAAAAGTATCAATTTTGCACTTTTTATTGACATTTGGGACAAATTTTAGTAGTATGTTGATAGTTTTTAATATTTGCGATGAACAAAATTAGTAGTAATTAATTTGGTGTTTAGAGAGAAGTTGGATGCTGAAAAACTTTCACGAATTAATTTGCGAATTACAATTTGGGAGCAAATCGTTTAACTTTTACGAAAAAAGAAAATTAAGGTTTAATGCAAATTAAACGAATTAAGGTGGTACCACGAAAGCACACTTCGTCCTTAAAATTTAAGGCAGTGTGTTTTTTTATTTGGAGTTAAAAATGAGCAAAGTTTACAACAAACTTGTTAGAGATAAAATAATAGAAATTATTGAAGCAAAAAGCGAAATTCCAACTTACGAAACTTTAAAGGACGACCGATATTTAAGTGAATTACACAAAAAGCTTTTTGAAGAAGCAAATGAATTTTGTGAAAATGATGACCCAGAAGAATTTGCTGATTTGCTTGAAGTTTTATATGCTATTGCAAAATTTAAAAATATTGACTTAAACGAAGTTGAAAAAATTAGAAAACAAAAAGCACAACAACGGGGTGCATTTGAAAAAAGAATTTACTTAAAAGAAGTTAAACAAAAAGGAGAATAATTATGACAAAAGTTGATACAAATTTATTTAAAACATTAAAAGACAGGGGTTTGTTATACCAATGCACCGATGAAGAAAAATTAATGGAAATGCTTTCAAGTGGAACACCTATCACACTTTATGAAGGAACCGACCCAACAGCTGATAGTTTACACATTGGACACTGTGTTCCTTACTGCATTCTTCGTAGATTTCAACAAGCTGGACACAAAGTTTTACTACTAATGGGTGGTGCTACTGCTTGTGTTGGCGACCCTAGTGGAAAAACCGAACTTAGAAAAATGTTAACAAAAGAAGAAATTGCTTCAAACATTGAAAAAATTAAAAACACATTAAAAGTTTTTCTTGATTTTGATGGTGAAAATCCAGCAATTATTGTTAACAATGCCGATTGGTTTAAAGGATATGACTACATTGATTTCATGAGAGAAGTTGGTGTTCATTTTAATGTTAACAAAATGCTTTCAAACGAAATTTATGCAAACCGTTTAGAAGAAGGTGGTTTAACCTTTTTTGAAATGGGCTATATGCTAATGCAAGCTTATGACTTTATTCATTTAAACCGTGAATATGGCTGTACCCTACAATATGGTGGTGGCGACCAATGGGGAAACATTGTTGCAGGTGTTGAACTACAAAGAAAATTAAATTTTGCTAATAACACCGATATTCAATTAATAGGTGCTACCAACCCACTACTTTTAACTCCGGAAGGAAAGAAAATGGGTAAAACCGAAAAAGGTGCTATTTGGATTGATAGAGATAAAATTTCAGCTTACGATTTTTACCAAGGAGTTTACCAAACACCAGATGCTTGTGTTGAAATGATGTTTGCATTATTTACTGATGTTCCTATGGACGAAGTTAGAAAATTAATTAGCGATGATATTGTTAATGCTAAAAAAGTTTTAAGTTATGAAATTACAAAGTTTGTTAGAGGCGAAGAAGATGCTAAAATTGCAGAAGAAGCAAGTAAAGCATTGTTTAGTGGACAAGGCAATTTAGACAATGCCCCAACACACGAATTTACAAACGAACAACTACCAATTTCACTTGTTGATGTTTTATCTGTAACAAAACTTGTTCAATCAAAAAGCGAAGGCAGAAGAATGTGTGAACAAGGTGGAGTTTTAGTAAACGGCGAAGTTCAAAAAGATTTTAATTACCAAATTACTGTAAACGATTTTACCGATGGTGTTTGCATTATTAAAAAGGGTAAAAAGAACTTTATGAAACTTGTTTTAAACTAAAAACATTTTTAATTTAAAAACATAAAAAAAGACCTAATTATAGGTCTTTTTTGTTACACATTTTAAGTTTAAAATAATGGTTTTTCCATAAAATCAGGAATTTCAATTTCCAAAAGTTTTAACACTGTTGGAGCAACATTACAAAGTGCACCATCGGTTAATTTAACTGCTTTATGTTTTTCACTTACCAACCATAAAGGCACTTGGTTTAATGTGTGGCTTGTTAAAACATTTCCACTAGCATCAACCATTTCTTCGGCATTACCATGGTCGGCTGTAATAATGCAATCGCCACCCTTTCTTAATGTTGCCATAGCAATTTCGTAAGCACATTTATCGCAAATTTCAATTGCTTTAACTGCTGCATTTAAGTTTCCTGTGTGACCAATCATATCTGGATTAGAAAGATTAATTAAAACAAATTCATATTCGCCACTATTAATTGCTTTAATTGCTTCGGCAGTAATTTCTTTCGCTCTCATTTCAGGATATTCAGAATAATCTTGAACATTAATTGAATCAATTAATTTTCTATCTTCACCCATATTTGGTTCTTCAATTCCACCATTAAAGAAGAAAGTTACATGAGCATATTTTGTTGTTTCGGTTACATGGAATTGTTGGAAACCTTGTTTTGAAATGATATATGATAAATTGTTTTTAATTTTTTCTGGTGGATATGCAACTATTAATCCTTTAAAATCAGCAGAATATTCTGTCATTGAACAAAAACAGAAGTTTTCAATATCTTTAACTTTAAAATTATCAAAAGGTCTTTGTGTTAATGCCTCGGTAATTTCCCTTGCTCTATCGGTGCGATAGTTAAAGAAAATAAATCCATCATTTTTTCTTAATTTTTTTGCTTCACCAATAATTGTAGGTTCAACAAACTCATCGTAAACACCATTTTCATAACTTTTACGAAGTGCTTCTTGTGCTGATTCATAATTAAATTCGGTTTTGCCAGAAACTAACATATCGTAAGCTTTTTTAACACGATCCCATCTTTTTTCTCTATCCATTGTGTAAACTCTACCACAAAGAGAAACAATTTTTGCCCTATCACCTGCATATTCTTCAATTTGTTTAACATAAGAAATTGCACTATCTCTTAATGTGTCTCTACCATCTAAAATAGCATGAATATAAACCTTTTTAATTTCATTTTTTTCTGCTAAATCAATTAAAGCTTTTAAATGATTAATGTGAGAGTGAACACCACCATCAGAAAGTAAACCCATTAAATGTAAACTTGATTTATTTTCTTTAACATGTTTAATAACTTTTAATAGGTTTTTATTATTGAAAAATTCACCATTTTTAATATCATTATTAATTCTTGGTAAATCTTGATAAACAACCCTTCCCGCACCTAAATTTAAGTGTCCAACTTCGCTGTTTCCCATTTGTCCTTCGTTTAAACCAACAGCTTCACCACTAGCTTTTAAGGTTGTGTAAGGGAAATTTCCTAAACTTTTTAAGTTTGGAGTTCCTTGAATTTTTACAGCATTTCCTTTAACTCCTGAATTTAAACCAAATCCATCTAAAATAAGTAATGTAACCATATTATCTCCTAATTTTTTGTAAAGTTTGTTTTATTTTAAATTTATAATTGTTAGGCAATCTATATTCCCAACAATTTGCAGCCACACCCGGAATATTCATTCTAAAATCTTCCCCTTCAAACATAAAATCTTGTGCCTGTAAAATAATTATATCACTTTTACTAGCAAGCATGCTATTTATTACATTAATTTGTAGTTGTTGTTTTGTTAAAGATTTTGTTCCTAAATAATCGTCAATAGTTTTAAGTTGGGCACGATTTAACCTATTTAAAAATCCCATAAATGTATTATTGTCATGTGTGCCCATATAATAAATTGTGTTTTTTAAAACATTTTGTGGTAAGTGAGGATTTCTGTTATCGGTATCAAAAGCAAACTGAATAACATTCATACCCCTTATTCCAAACTGTTTTTTAATATCTAAACAATCCTTTGTCATAGCAAACAAATCTTCAACAACCAAACACTTTGTGTTTAAATGTTTACTTAACTCATAAAAGAATTTAAATCCACCACCCTTATAAAAACCTGTTTTAACCCCTTTAACTTTTGAGTTTGCAAAATATTCAATTAAGCCCGGAAAATGGTCCAATCTTAAACAATCAAATTTTTTATTTTGATTTACTATTCGGTTAATTAAATATTCGTATTTTGTTTTTTCTAAATAATCCCAATTCCAAACACAAGTTCCCCAATCTTGGCCATTTTCATTAAAGCCATCGGGTGGAGTGCCACCAGTGGCAACAGGTAAATATTTTTCAGTTAACAAATAGTTTTTATAATTTAAAAACACATCAACCGAATCTTTATCGTTATAAATAGGAATATCGCCAATAATTTTTATTCCTTTACTGTTGGCATATTTTTTAACTTTTATCCATTGTTCAAACAAAATTTTTTGAAAGAACACATATTTTAAAAATACTGTTTTATTTTGTTCAATAAATTTTTTACTGCAATTGTTGTTTACATTCCAATATGATTTATTAATATCTCTCCAAGAATGCAATCTAACCACTTCAAACCAGGTTTTATAGTAAGCATAATTAAACACAATCTGATTTTTTTGTGCGAAAGAATCTAACCTTTGCATTTCTAACTTATTTAATCTAGAAAAAGCTAATGTAAATAATCTTAATTTTTCTGGCCTAATAAAGTTATAATCCACTTTTCTGGTTTTAACCTTTTTAACAAGTGGCTTAACTTCGGCTTCGGTTAGCAAACCTTTGGCAATTAAATCATCTAAATCAACAAACATTTCATCAAATGTTTCACTAGATAAAGTTCCATAAGGACAGTTGTAACTATTTGCATTGTT
The DNA here is from genome assembly GCA_045577635.1 of Clostridia bacterium. Lineage (GTDB taxonomy): Bacteria > Bacillota > Clostridia > Christensenellales > UBA1242 > UBA6345. Next base: position 19,501 of record JAZNIS010000035.1, on the reverse strand, counting down.
TAATGGCAAAATTTGCCAACAATTTAAGTTGTTTTCATGTAAAAAATTAATAAAATCATAGCTAGAAGTACCAAAATCACCCAGTCCGTATCTATTTATTAAGCTTGTTACATGACATAAAATTCCTAACTTTTTCATAACAATTTTATTGTAACACTTTAAAACAAATTAAGCAAAAACAAAACAATAATGTTAATTAATATATACTGTATTTTTAGTTAATAATTATAAATTTGTTAAACTTTATTTGTTTGTAGAAAACAAACTAATATGTTAAACTACTAAATATGAAAACAAAAGAATTTTTTAAAAATAAAGTTTTTAAACTTACCCCAGCAAAAACTATTGTTTTGGGTTTTATAGGAATTATTTTAATAGGTGCATTTTTACTTTGCTTACCAATTTCACACATTAACAGACAGTGGTATAGTTTTGTAGATGCTTTGTTCACAAGCACTAGTGCAGTTTGTGTAACAGGTTTAACAGTTATTGATGTTGCAAAACATTTCAGTTTGTTTGGACAAACAATTGTAATGCTACTTATTCAAATAGGTGGTTTAGGTTTTGTTAGTTTAACCTGCTTAATTTTTATGTTGCTAGGTAAAAAAATTGACTATGCAACCCGAATAACTTTGCAAGAAAGCTTAAACAAAGAAAACACACAAGGTGTTGTAAAAATGGTTAAGAAAATTTTAATAACCGTTTTTGCCGTTGAATTTGTTGGTTTTTTAGCTTTAGCACCTAGCATGATTATTTTTACCGAAAACTTTTGGCTTGGCTGCTTTAAAGCTTTGTTCTTATCAATTTCGGCTTTCTGTAATGCCGGATTTGACCCGTTAGGAACATTAACACCTGAATATTCAAATTTAGTTTTCTTTAACAACAACCCATTTGTTTTAATACCTGTTATGTTGTTAATTGTTACGGGTGGAATTGGTTTTGTTGTTTTATTTGATGTTTTTAATTTTAAAAGAAAAGGTCAAAAACTAGCATTTCAAACAAAAGTTGTGTTAACTGTTACAAGTGTTTTAATTTTGGGTGGAGCATTATTTTTTGCTATTTTTGAATGGAACAATCCTAACACAATAGGAAATATGAGCACATTTAATAAAATATTAAACTGTTTCTTTCAAGCAATAACACCTAGAACAGCGGGATTTGCCACAATAGACCAAGCATTTTTAACAACTGCAAGTGCTGCACTAACCGACTTTTTAATGATTATTGGTGGCTCACCTATGAGTGTTGCAGGTGGTATTAAAACAACAACTTTATTTGTTTTAATTGTTATGTTATTTAAACCTGTGTTAAGCGATGGCAGTGTAAATTTTAGACACAAAAACATTAGTGGCAAACTAATTAACAAAAGTGTTAAATTACTTTTAGCTGCAATTTCACTTATTGCTGTTTCAAGTTTTTTAATTGTTATATTTGAAGCAGGACAGCTTACATTTTCAGCAATTTTATTTGAATGTATTTCAGGAATTTCAACTGCTGGTTTAAGTTTTGGAATTACACCATTTTTAACAATACCTTCAAAATTAATTTTAATTGTTTTAATGTTTGTTGGCAGGGTTGGAATGTTAACAGTGCCACTGCTATTTAAAACACAACCTACACTTATTGGAGAAATAGAATATGCCGACAGTAAATTAATTGTTGGTTAATAATTTATATTAGGAGAAAATATATGCAAGAATTTGATACACAATTACCAGAAAGATTAGAAGATTTTGTTATTATAGGTTTAGGTAGCTTTGGAAAAAGTTTAGCACTTAATCTAGCAAATTTAGGACATCAAGTGTTAGCAATTGATACCGACCAACAACTTGTGCACTCTGTTGCAAGCAGTGTTACAAGTGCAGTTGTTGCAGATGCTGCAAAACCAACTGTTTTACATTCGTTAGGAGCACAAAATTTTGACTGTGCTGTTATTTGCATTGGAAACGACATTGAAGCAAGTGTTTTAACAACCTTAATTTGTAAAGATTTAAAAATACCATATATTATTGCAAAAGCTCAAAATGAACAACACAAAAAAGTGCTTGAAAAAATTGGAGCTGATTTGGTTGTTTTCCCAGAAGTTTTTTTAAGTAAAAAACTTGCCACTGCCCTAGATAACCCAACTGTTAACGAAGCGGCAACTTTAACGAGTCAATTTAAAATTGTTGAACTTAAATGCCAAGAAAATTGGGCTGGAAAAACAATTGACGAAATAAAATTCCAAAGAAAATTCAAAGTTTCGGTTTTAATGATTAAAAGAAATGATGAAGTTATTGAACCAGAAGCAGACACTGTAATTGAAGAAAATGACTATTTGGTAGTTGCAGGAACACAAAACCGATTAGATGCAATTTCTAACAAAATTAACAGCACTGTTGATTTTAGAAATGCCTTTGTTGATGCATTTACCGAAGAATAATTACATAAAATATATTAAAGTTATAAAATTACCATAAAAACACAAATTTTAATTTAGGTGTTGACAACCAAATTTAAAAGTGGTAGCATAATATCGTAAAATAAAAAAAGGACGGAAACCTAAGTGGTAAAAGTTATTTTAGTTAACAATAACAATAATAATAACTTTAATGTAACACAATAAAAATTGGGTTTTCTTTTCTTACACTTAAAAATGCTAACAGCACTTGGGAAAACCCAAGTGCTGTTTTTTTAAACAATTTTTTAATTTTACGGATAATTTTAGGAGATAATAAAAATGGATATTAAACTACACGAACAATATCGTACACACACTTGTGGAGAATTAACAAAAGAAGATATTGGCAAACAAGTTCAACTTTCGGGTTGGATTTCAACAATAAGAGACCATGGTGGAATTACTTTTGTTGATTTAAGAGACCACTATGGAATTACACAATTGGTTTTACATGTTGAACCAGATTTTAAACTTTCAAAGGAATCAGTTATTACTGCAAAAGGAACAGTTATTGAAAGAAGTGCCGACACAGTAAACAGCAAATTAAAAACAGGTTACATTGAAGTTGAAGTAACTGAATTAAGTTTAATTAGTGCATGTATTACTACCCCACCTTTTGAAATTGATGAAAGCAGAACCGTTTCGGAAGATTTAAGATTAAAATATAGATTTTTGGATTTAAGAAACCCAGATGTTAAAAAGAACATTGTGTTTAGAAGCAAAGTTATTCAAGCATTAAGAACTGCTATGATTGATTTAGATTTTACCGAAGTTCAAACACCTATTTTAACAGTTTCTTCACCAGAAGGCGCAAGAGATTTTATTGTTCCTAGCAGATTACATCATGGTCAATTTTATGCTTTACCACAAGCACCACAACAATTTAAACAACTGTTAATGGTTTCTGGTTTTGATAAATACTTCCAAATTGCACCTTGTTTTAGAGATGAAGATGCAAGAGCCGACCGTTCACCTGGCGAATTTTATCAATTAGATATGGAAATGAGTTTTGCAACACAAGAAGATGTGTTTAAAGTTATGGAATATGTTTTACCACAAATTTTTGAAAAATTTGGTAAATACAAAATTGACAAAGTTCCTTTTGAAAGAATACCATATAAAACTGCAATTGAAACCTACGGTTCTGACAAACCTGATTTAAGAAACCCATTAAAACTTAAAGATTTAACACAAGTTTTTGCAAACACAACTTTTGCAGCTTTTAAAGATAAAACAGTTAAAGCTATTTCTGTTTGTTGCGAAGGTCAAGGCAGAAGATTTTATGATGAATTAACCGATTTTGCTATGCAACAAGGAGCAAAAGGTTTAGCTTGGGTAAAAGTTCAAGAAGGACTTGAAATGGTTGGTCCTATTTTAAAATTTATGACCGAAGAAGAAAAGAAAGCTATGCTTGTTGCTTGTGATGCAAAACCAGGAGATAGCATTTTCATTATTGCCGATCCTTATGATGTTTGCCACAAAATTATTGGTGCACTTCGCACTGAAATTGCAACAAAGCTTGATTTAATTGAAAAAGATGTTTATAAATTTTGCTGGATTGTTGATTTTCCTATGTTTGAAAGAGACCCTGAAACCGGAAAAATTGATTTCAGTCACAACCCATTTAGTATGCCACAAGGTGGCCTAGAAGCATTAACTACAAAAGACCCACTAGAAGTTTTAGCATATCAATACGACATTGTTTTAAACGGTGTTGAATTAAGTAGTGGTGCTGTTAGAAACCATGACCCTGAAATTATGAAAAAAGCATTTGAAATTGCTGGATACACCGAAGAAGATTTAAAAACAAAATTTGCAGCTTTATATAGTGCATTTAAATTTGGTGCACCTCCACATGCTGGTATTGCTCCTGGTGTTGACCGTATGATTATGTTATTGTTAGATGAACCTTCAATTAGAGAAATTATTGCATTCCCTATGAACAAAAAGGCACAAGACCTTATGATGGGTGCTCCTGGATTTGTTACAGAAAAACAATTGAGAGAAGTTCATATTAAAATAAGATAAAAAAAATAAAAAGGATAGAAAATTCTATCCTTTTTTTAATTGTATTTGCAAGGTGGTTGCATAGCCACAGGACTAGCTATTAAATTACTAACCTCTCGCGAAAACTGTTGAATAATATCGTTTTTATTATAACTAAAATATTCGGTATCCGAAATTATAATATGGTCTAATAGTGTAATCCCATTTAAAATTAAGGTTGTTAAAATTGCCTTTGTTAATTTATCATCGGCAGCACTTGGTTTTGCTGTGCCTGTTGGATGATTATGGCAAATAATAACATTGCTCACTCCACTTTTAAACACAACTTCCATAACTTTTCTAACATCAACATTTGTTTTGTTTACAACACCAGAACAAATTTGTTTTGCTAGTTTAACCTTGTTTGAATTATCAATGCAAATAACATAAAACTCTTCAACAGTTTTACCCATTAAAAAACCTTTAATAAAATTAACAGCATCTCGTGTATTTAAAATTGTTTCCTTTTTATTTGACTTACTAGTATTATAAATAAAGAAAAATTCTTTTAACGAAACAATAAAATGTGCTGTTTTATCACCAACACCCTCAACCTTAATTAAATCTTCTGCTTTTGCATCTAATACATTAGAAAAGCCACCAAACTCTTTAATTAACCTGTGAGCAATTGGATTTGTATCTTTTCTGGGGATAACATAAGAAAGCAATAATTCTAACACTTGATGTTCTGGCAAATTAGATAGACCTGTTTTTTGTGCTGTTTCCCTTAACCTATTACGATGTCCTAAATGTAAATTATCCATGTAAACATTTTACTAAATATGTAAGTTTTTATCAAATAAACGGAAACTTTTTTTATATTCCTTTGACGAATATTGTTTTTATGCTACAATTTTAACGAAAATTAATTATAAACAATTAAGGACATATATATGAAAATAGCAATTACATGTGATAGTGTTTGTGATTTATCACAAGAACAATTAGAACAATACAATGTTAGAATTTTACCTTTAACAATTAGTTTGGCTGATGATTCTTATCAAGATGGAGTTGATATTACTCCTCAAAAAATATTTGATTTTGTTTCTAAAACAAAACAACTACCTAAAACTAGTGCAAACAACGAATTTCAATACTCTGAATTTTTTGAAGAGGTTTTAAAAGAATATGATGGAGTTATTCATTTTACAATTGGCTCCGATATTAGTGCTTGTTACAACAATGCAGCAAAAGCACAAAACAACTTTGAAAATGTTAGAGTTATTGATTCAAAAAACCTTTCAACCGGTATTGGATTATTAGTTTTATATGCATGTAAATTAAGAGACGAAGGTAAAAGTTTAGATGAAATTGCCGACAAAGTAAAAGCAAGAGTTCCGCATGTTCAAGCAAGTTTTGTTGTTGAACGACTTGATTATTTACATAAAGGCGGTCGTTGTTCAGCTGTGGCACTACTTGGTGCAAACATTTTAAAAATTAGACCTTCAATTATGGTTAAAGATGGCAAAATGGGTGTTCATAAAAAATATAGAGGCAAAATGGAAGCCGTTATTGCTGATTATGTTAAAGACACACTAACCGAATTTAAAGATTATGATAACTCAATTTGTTTTATAACCTACACAAGTGCAACACCTGAAATGATTGAAGCTGCCAGAAAAGCAATTGGTGAAAATGCAGCATTTAAAACAATTGTTGAAACAACTGCTGGTGCAACAGTTACTAGCCACTGTGGCGAACACACACTTGGAATATTATATTTCAATGATGGCTTACAAAAATAACAATAAAAAAACCAACCTAAATCAGGTTGGTTTTTTGTTTTTTAATTTATTTTCTACCCATTCCATCGTTGCCAGGATTTTGTTTTTCTGGTTGCGGTTTTTCTTTTTCGGTTGCAGCATCAACACCTGCTTTCCATTTTTGCATTTCTTCAACCAAACCATTAATTGTTGATTCGGTTGCATCTTGCATAATTGCAGCAAAATCTGCTTCGGAAATTTCAGCACCTTTTTTTCTTCTACCAAACTTTTCAACAAGTGGATTTAATTTTTTGGTTTTTGCAACACTAGCATAAATCATACGATCTTCTCTAGATGTTTTATCAATTTTAAATGTTACAGTATCGCAAAGTTTTGTTAAAATTTCACCCTTTTCACCCCTAACAACAACTTTATGTTCATCAAGATTTCCACCAGGGCAAATTTCATCAATTCTAACATGAACTTTATAACCTTTTTCAGGTTCTTCAATAACAGCAAATGGACCATTAAATGCAACAATTTTACCTTCGTAAACTTCGCCAATATGTTTTTCTGCCCAAATTGCACAGTATAAATCGGAAATTTTCTTTTCTGCATCTTCAATTTTTAATTCCATACTGCTAATTAAAGCTGCAACTTGTGCAACATATTCTTCACTAAATGCTTGTTTTCCACCTCTTAAATGAGTTTTAATTGCATATTGAACAATTAAATCTGAAAATCTTCTAATACCAGCAGTGAAATGTGCATAGCAATCACTTTGAAGTGCACTATGACATTTAGCACCTGTTTTATCATTTCCATCTAAATCAGTAGGGAACGGATTTTTAGAGTATTTAGCTTTGGTTTGTGTACGAAGAACCATTTCTTTAATTGTTGTAATATATGGGCTATCTTTATGAGAATCCATAAATTTTTGCAAACTAATGTTACTACCATCACCACTATATTCAATTCCCAAAGCTGCCATCATAGCTCTAAATTTTTCAAGTTTTTCTTCGTTTGCAGAATCGTGAATACGATAAACACCGTTAAGATTATTATCTCTAATATATTCACCTGTAACTTCGTTAGAGTTAATCATTAATGCTTCAATAATGCTCATTGAAGGAATATGGTTTTTTCTAGTAATATCTTTAACTTCGGTTTTACTATCGTCTAATTCAAATCTCATTTCGTCATCACGATTAATTGTTAAAGTTTCTCTAGATCTAAATGCCTTCCATAATCTATCAGCACAAACTTTTGTTAAAACTAATGCTTCTTCTTCTGTTTGTGGTTCGGTGCTTCCACCGTTTTTAACTCTTTCCATAATTGCAGCCATAACAGCTGATTCGTTATAAGAATCAAGTTTTTCTTGAACTTCTTCGTAACTATGTTTACCTTTACTGTTAATAACTGCATGAACTACTTTATCTTTTTCAGGAATTCTTTTACCTGTTGTTTTATCAATTGTGCTTATAGTACAAATTGTTAAACGATCTTCGCCTTCTTTTAAAGACAAAATTCCTGTTGCTAAAATTTCTGGAATCATGGCAAATGCTTTATATGGAGTGTACAAGGTAAATGCTTGTCGCATAGCTTCGTTCCAAATTGGGCTGCCCGGTGTAATATATTCGGTTACATCGGCAATTGCAGAATATGTTACTAGATTGCCATCTGCATCAATTTCGGTGTAAACAGCATCGTCCATATCTCTACAATCAAATGGGTCAATAGTTCTAAATTGTTTATCTCTCAAATCAACATAAACAGGTTTTCCTGATTTTTGTGGGCCAACAGGATTACCATGTTCATCAACTAAATTATATCTTGATAAATCAACTTTTGTTTCAATTTCGTTTGCTTGTTTTTCAGCATCAGGATTAATAGGATATCTAACACCTGCTTCTGCTGCAAAAGCTTTAACTTCTTCAACAGGGTCACCTACTTGACCAAATGTTTGTTGAACTTCAACAGTTGCTTTGTTTAAATCAAAATCATTTAAAGTTGCAACAGCAATTTGTCCGTTTAGGTTTGCATTTCCTGAATTGTTGTTTGTAATTGTAAAACCGTTAGGATATTTTTTCTTATCATCAGCATAAAAAACAAATCTGCCATCATCATTTTTTAAAACATAACCCTTAATTCTAACATCAGAATCAACAGGAATTCCGGCACTAGTTTTGTCCTTTATTCTTTCAAATGAAGTAATAATTATATCTCCTGAATTATTTTCGGAGAAATGAACACTATATACACCACTATCTAAAAATTTACGATTGTGATATGGAACAACAACATGTTTACCTGTTCCATCAATAATTAATTCGCCACTATCTGAATATAGTGTGCCTGTTTTAATTTTTACAGCAGGATAAATTGAATAACCTTTTTTCTTGCTACCTTTAATTTCAAAATACCCAGCATTAGACATATCATTTAAAACTTTATCAATTTCACCTTTGGTAACATTTTCGCCATTTTGTCTTTTTAAAATGTTATGAATAGTAAAAACAATGTGGTCAACACTCATACCATACCAATTAGAATTTGCCGAAAACATTTCTAAAATTCTGGTTTTTAATCTGTTATAATTCATATCACACCCCACAATCACTTTTTAATATTGTAACAAAAAAGAACCGTGATTTCAATATGCCTTTTTAAATTTTAGTTAGTTACTTTACACAAAGGGACTAATAATAAATAATAATAATTGCCTAATTGCCCTGTAAATTTCATATACAAAACAATATAATTTTGTTAAAATTATAGTTGGAAGGTGTATAAAAATGATTTTAGACGGAAAAGCATTATCTCAAAAAATTAAAGATGAATTAAAAATTGAAGTAGAAAAATTAATAAAAGAAACGGGCAAAACCCCAAAACTAGCAGTTGTTATTGTTGGCGAAGACCCTGCAAGTAAAATTTATGTTAAAAACAAAAAGAATGCTTGTAAATATGTTGGAATAGATAGTGTTTCGGTTGAATTGCCTGCAACCATTACACAAGAAGAGCTTGAAAGTAAATTAACAGAATTAAACAGCGACCCAACAGTTAACGGAATTTTATTACAATTACCATTACCAAAAGGGTTAAAGGAAAGAAAAGCATTAAATTGCATAGACCCTATTAAAGATGTTGATGGATTAACAAATGTAAATTTAGGAAACCTATTAACACAAGAATGGGGATTAACAGCATGCACACCAACAGGAGTTATGGAAATTTTTAAAGAATATAACATTGAACTAGAAGGAAAAAATGTTGTAATTATTAACAGAAGTTTATTGGTTGGAAAGCCACTTGAACAACTTTTAATTACTGCAAATGCAACTGTAACAGTTTGCCACAGCAGAACACCAGATGTTACACCATACACAAAAAAGGCAGACATTATAATTACTGCTGTTGGTAAGAAAAACTTTTTAAACAAAGATATGATTAAAAAAGGTGCTGTTGTTATTGATGTTGCAATAGTTAGAGATGAAAATGGAATTTGCGGTGATTGTGATTTTGAAAATATGAAAAACAAAGCAAGTTACATAACACCTGTTCCGGGTGGAGTTGGACCACTTACTATTGCTATGCTACTTAAAAACACAATTAAAACATTTAAAAAACAAAACAACATTTAAGGATTTTTAATATGGAAAAAATTATTTTAGCAAGTAATAACTCACACAAAATTAAAGAGTTTAAAGAAATTTTTACCAACTATGAAATTATACCCATGAAAGAAATTGGTTTCACCGAAGAAATTGTTGAAGACGGTAAAACCTTTGAAGAAAATTCTTTAATTAAAACAACAGCAATTTTAAATTACTTAAAAAAGAACAATTTAAGTTATATGGTAATGGCTGATGATAGTGGACTATGTGTAGATAGTTTAAACGGTGAACCTGGTGTTTACAGTGCCAGATATGGTGGCGACCACAACGACCAAAGCAACCGTGACTTTCTGCTTAAAAATTTAGAAGGCAAACCTAATAGGTCTGCAAAGTTTGTTTGTGTTATTACCCTACAAAAACCAAACGGTGATGTAGTGGTTGGAAAAGGCGAAGTTGAAGGTTTAATTTTAACACATGAAGTTGGCGATAACGGGTTTGGTTACGATTGCTTATTTCACTGCACAGAACTAAACAAATGCTTTGGTTTATGCACTGCCGAAGAAAAAAATTCAGTTTCACACAGAGGCAGAGCAATTAAAGATTTGTTAAGTAAAATGACAGTATAGTGGTGTTTTATGACAGAAACTAGTAATAATAAAAACAATAACTCTATTACACCAGCAACACCACAAAAACAAATAAAACCTAAAAACAAACTTACAAAACCAAATAAAAACAATGAAGCAGCAAAATTTAAAGCAAAATATTTTGAATATTATGACGATGTAAAAACTCATAATAACGGACCATACGATTGGTAAAAATAAACATTTTATTAAAAGGAAAACAATAATGATTTCAGTAGTTTTAGTAGAGCCGGAAATACCACAAAATGCTGGCAACATAATTAGAACCTGTGCTGCAACAGGTTGCAAATTATATTTAGTTAAACCACTTGGTTTTTTACTTGACGATAAGCATTTTAAACGAGCAGGTTTAGATTATTTTGATTTAGCAAATGTTGAAGTGGTTGATAGCTTTGAAGAAGTTTACGAAAAAAACAAAGATAAAACTTTTTACTTTGCAAGCACAAAAAGTAAACACACCTACACCGGAGTTTCATATCCAGAAGATTGCTTTATTGTTTTTGGTAAAGAAAGTTTTGGACTAAGAGAAAGTTTACTTAAAGAGCATTACGAAACTTGCATTAGAATTCCTATGATAGGAAATGCTAGAAGTTTAAACCTATCAAATTCGGTTGCAATAATTGTTTATGAAGCTTTAAGACAAAACAATTTTTTTGAATTACAAGAATTTGGTGAATTAACAGGAAGAATAGATTAAAAGGAGTTTGAATTTATTATTCAAACTTTTTATTTACTATTGAACGGAATTTAATATTGTGTTACAATAATTATACAGTTTAAGTTTAGGGAGCAAACCTTATGACAAACAATTTAAAAGAAAAAATGGAACTATATTGGAACGAAGAATCAACTGAACTTCCAAAAAACGAAACAGAAAAACTAATTACATTTAATGACTATTTAGATTATGCTCAACAAATTTTAGATGGCACAGTTGTTGTTTTTAACACCGATGGCGAATCAAAAACAATTGATGAACTTTTAGAACAAGTTGTTACCGATGGCGAAGAACTTGCAAAAATAATTATTGAACAAAGAAAATGGGACGATAGTTATTTTAATTCGGTTATTGATAAACTTGTGGTTAACGGATGCATTGTTGAAGGCGAATATTTTACAGAACAAGATATGTACACTTCATTAATTTCAAACGACAAGATTGCCTTAAGCAAACACGAAAAAGAATTGGCAACTAGCACACACAAACAAGTTGAAGAAAAAAGAGCAAAAACAACCTCTACATTAGACCGTGCAATAGATGCCCCACAGCAAGAAAGAAACATATATTTGGCTAGTGTTGGAATGGATAGAAAATAATAAAACGAAGATGTGAAAATTAATCACATCTTTTTTTTAAAAAACTTAAAAAATTTTTATTTCCCTATTGAATTTTAAAATAAAATATGGTAAATTAATGACGGAAATTTTAAAACGAGGTACGAATTATGGGAATTATGGAATATTTTTCAAGAAAAAAAGAAAACAGATTTACTTTTAAACAACTAGAAGCTTACTCAAATTCTCATTATTTCGCCAAAGCAAATTCATTACTAAACGGTAATGTTAGCTATGTTAACGAAGCTTGGGTTGATGAACTTGCACAAACAATTATTAGCTGAGGTAAAGAAATTCAATTAGCACCAAAAAGATGGGATAAAAATGATAAGTTTGAAGAAGCATCTGTGCTACTTATGGACAGCGAACAAAAATATGATGTTTCTTTTGAAGAACATTATAAAAAACCACATGCTGATGCTATTGCAAAAGTTACAAAACAAAAACATTTATCACCTGCTCAAATTTCATATTTATTAGGCGAAATTGATGAAACTCATAAAGAAGTTACAGCTTTTAAAGAAGGTTTAAATAAAAAAATTGGTGCAATGCATGTAACACTATATGCAGCTAGATTATCTAGTGCACCAGAACAAGCACCAGGAATGAAGAAATAGGATTTAATTCCTATTTTTTTATATTTACAATAAACAGCTATATTGCAAAACTATTTAGTTTATGTTATAATAATAATTGTAAGAGATAAATCATGTTAGGGGGATTTAAAAATGGCAGAATCTTTTAAAATAAATGAATTATTAAGTTTTATTAACACAAAAAAAGCAATTAAGTATAGAGACCGATTAATAGAAATTAACGAAGGTGTTAAAACTTATGCAACCGAAGACAACATTAATGAAATTGTTACACTAGCAAAAGCTATGCACTACTACACTACCGACCCTAATGCAATTAGAACTAGACATGATAATGATACATTTATTGCAGTTAGAAAAGCATTTAAAGATGGTATGGCTAAATTTACCGATGCACAATATGAAGCATGTGCTATTTATGCTAAATTTTTAAACTTATCAGCAGTTACAGATACTGTTTTAATTACACAAATGCATAGTTTAAACCAAGAAATTGCTAAAAAGCACATTGATTATCATGCTAGAATTTTAGGTGCTGAAACAGGTGCAACAGAAAAAAAACAAAATGAAAACGAAAATAAAACAACTCCTAAAACACAACAACCAACACCTAAAACAAACGAAAAATCAAAATAAAAAAACAGGGTTTACACCCTGTTTTTTTAACTTTTTTAACAGCAAAACCGCACATAAAACGGTTAAAATATGGCTTTATTAAGCCATATTTTTTGTTAGGTATTGCAAAATTAATAAGATTATGATATAATTTGCTATAATCCAAAAAGCGAGGTATTTATGTCTTTTAAAGATTTAAAAAAAGCGATAAAAGATTATGTTAGTGGAAAAAGATGTTTTACACTATCAGAAAAACAACAAGAAAAATTATTATCAGAATTTGAACAATATTGCCAATCAATGCTTAACGGAGAAGTTAAAAACTTTGATGTTAGAAGAGTTTTAGGCGAATTTGAATGGCTTTCAAACTATGCAAAAAACGAACCTGATAATAAAACTCAATTTAAATCATTTAACATTAAAAGTGTTGCTCACAACTTAGTTGGTGGACCTAATATGCTTGATGATGATGAACCTATTGTTTTACAAGACATTAAATTAACACTATGTCATGATGCTGAAACAATGTTAAAAATGATAGGCGACACTTGTGAAAAAAGTCCTGAAACTGCCAAAACTCATGTTGGCAGATATTTAGCCGCATATGGCGAATTTGAACAAAAATACAGACAAGTTTATGGTAAATTAAGTGGCGAAGCCAGAATTTGTGCAACTGCTGCCCGTAAACCTGTTGCAGAAAGTTACGAAAAGGGATTGATTGCAATTAAAAGTTCTTACGAAACAACCCAAGATGTTGTTTTAGATTATGTGGATAGAAGAGAAAGACAAATTGCAACAGCACAAGCAATAAATGATTTTAGTAAAAAATAGAAATTAGGAGATTTTAATTATGGGAATTATGGATTATTTTAAAGGAAAAAAACAATCTAAAACAACAGAAGTTAAAACCGAAACAAAAAAAGAAAATAAAACCATTACAAATTTAAGACAAATGAAAAAAGTTCAAGCTTTTTTAACTAGAACAAAAAAACTAGAACTTGGACAAGAACCTTATTTTAATGAAGCAACTTTAAAACTAATTATTGAACATTATAGAGAATATCGTTCTTCATTAGAAACTCAAAAAACAACAAGAGACGAAATGTACACTGCCGATATGTATGATTTATACAACTTTTTCAAAAATAGATATCAAGCCGTTTACAATAAACACTGTGAAGCTTATGCTAAACTTGTTAAAACTAGAGGTTTAACCGAAGAACAACTTGAAAAAATTGAAACAGCTTTTATTGATTTAAGAAATGTATATTTTAAAAACCTACAAAGAATTCCTACTGATTCACAAACAAAATCAGCAGAAAAAGAATAACAAAAAAAGTAGATAATTTATTTATCTACTTTTTTATTTTTTAATTGTTTTCTTCTGGTGCTTTATCGCAACCCTTAATAGTTAAACTAATTCGTTTTTTATTAACATCAACACTTAAAACTTTAACATTAACAACATCGCCAACTGTTAAAACTTCGCTTGGGTGCTTAACATAATCTTTACTAATTTCACTAATATGAACTAATCCATCTTGGTGAACAGAAATGTCAACAAACACACCAAAGTCAATAACATTTCTAACAACACCGGTTAAAACCATTCCTGGTTTTAAATCTTCAATTGAAAGTAATTCGCTTTTTAAAACAGGTTTAGGAAGTTCATCTCTAACATCTCTACCTGGTTTTAATAATTCAGCAATAATATCTGTTAAAGTTGGAACACCAATATTAATTGTGTTAGCAACTTTATCAATACCTTCGTTTTCAACAAGTTTTGGTAATAATTCTAGTTTACCATTTTTAACATCTTCTTCCGAAAGGTTAAAGTATTTTAATAACCTATGTGTAGCTTCATATGCTTCTGGGTGAACACCTGTGTTATCTAAAATGTTTTTACTATTAGTAACCCTTAAAAAACCTGCACATTGTTCAAATGCTTTTGCTCCTAATTTAGGAACTTTTTTAAGTTCTTCACGGCTATTAATAACACCTTTTTCGTGCCTATATGTTTCAATGTTTTTAGCAATTGAACTGTTTAAACCTGCAACATGAGATAATAAACTTGCACTTGCAGTGTTTACATCTACACCAACAGAGTTAACACAACTTTCAACAACACCATCTAAAACTTCACTTAATCTGGCTTGTGGCATATCGTGTTGATATTGACCAACACCAATGCTTTTTACATCAATTTTAATAAGTTCAGCAAGTGGGTCTTGCAATCTTCTTGCAATAGAAACTGCACTACGAAGTGCAACATCATAATCTGGGAATTCTTGAGCACCAAGCTTACTTGCTGAATATACAGAAGCACCTGCTTCGTTTACAACAGCATATTCAACTTTACGGTTAATTTTTTTAAGTAGGTTTGCAATAAAAATTTCACTTTCCTTTGTGGCAGTTCCGTTACCAATTGAAACAACATCTACTTTGTGAGATTCAATCATTCTAGTAACAATTTGTTCTGCCTTAGGAATATCTTGATGATGGCCTGGTGTTGGATAAATAACACCTGTATCTAACACTGCACCAAGTTCGTTAATAACGGCAACTTTGCAACCTGTACGGTAACCAGGGTCTAGCCCTAAAATAACCTTACCTTTAAGTGGTGCTTGCATTAATAATGGTCTTAAATTTACACCAAACATTTTAATTGCTTGTTCGTTGGCATCGGTAGTTAAATCGTTTCTAATTTCTCTTTCAATGCTATCAAAAATTAATCTTTTATAACTATCCAAACAAACTTCTTTTAAAAGTTCTTCATAACAACTATTTTTTAAAATAAACATTTTATGAAGTTCCTTTAATGCATCTTCTTCGTTAAGTTCTAAACTAACTTTTAAGAAATCTTCTTTTTCACCACGATTAATTGCTAAAATACGGAATCCTGGTGTGTCTTTAATTTTTGCTTTATATGCAGCATAAACATCAGCATAAATATAAGCACCTTCATCTTCAGCTTTTTTAGGATTTAATTTAGTGTGAATTTCACCAAACTTAACCATTTTTTCTCTTAAAATTTTACGAAGATTAGCATTATCAGAAATAATTTCTGCAATAATATCTTTTGCACCTTGAATTGCTTCTTCAACAGAATTCACTTCTTTTTCTGCATCAACATAATTTTGTGCTTCGGCTTCTAAATTTGAATTTGCTTGTTTTAAAATAAAATCAGCAAGTGGTTGTAAACCTTTTGCAATAGCAACAGATGCCCTTGTTTTTCTTTTTGGTTTAAATGGCCTATAAATATCTTCAACTTCGGTAAGTGTTAAAGCACCATCTAATGCAGATTTAATTTCATCGGTCATGTTTCCTTGTTCGTCAATAAGTTTAAAAACTTCTTCTTTTCGCTTAACTAAACTTCTTAAATATTTTAACCTATCTTCAAAGTTTTTAAGCATTTGATCATCGGCACTGCCTGTTAATTCCTTTCTATATCTTGCAATAAAAGGAATTGTGCAACCTTCATCCATTAAATTAATAATGTTTGTGGTGTGTGTTAAAGTTGTGCCAAACTCTTGAGATAATTGTAATGTAATATCCATATTATTTCCTTTTTTATTCTTTTTAGAACTAAATAAAGTATAGCAAATTATTGCTTTTAACACAAACTTTTAAAAAAGCAAAACAAGCGGGTTTTTTAATTTAGTTATGTTTAACCAAAATTTAAAATTATGGTTTATTTAACTTGATTTTTATTAATTTGCAAAAACAAAAAACAAGGAGATTATTTCCCCTTGCTTAAACTTTCGTTTTTAGTTGCTTCAACAACTTTTGTTAAAATAGGCAACATATTTTTATCAAGTTTTTGATACTTTTGTGTTGGTTGCCATTTTTGTTCAAACATTTTATCAATAGTACCTTCGTTTTTAGGATTATCAAAACTGCAACCCAACCTTTTATAAACTTCCATTATTGCTTGTTGCTCGGCAAAAAAATTATCTTCACCTAATTTAGACACACCCTTTACTGCATTGGTTGGTTTTGCATAGCCATAAGCATATGTTGCTCCCATGGCATCGGCATGAGCTAATGCAAATTCAAACATTGTTCTGCCAATTCCTGCACCCTGAAAACTTTCTTCCACTTCAAATTCCGAAATAAAAACAGAATTCCCCCTAATTGCATATCTAATTGTTCCTATTTCGCTTAACCCCTTATCGCCATCATAAATTAAAATTGTACTATGTGTACCACTTAAATTAACCATTAATAAGTTTATACCCAATTTTTTGTTGGTAACAACATCAATAATTGCATTTGTTGTGTAACCTTCTATTAAACTTTTAACTTTTAATAATTTACTATTTTCCATAACAATTAAATTTTATCATACCAATATTTCAAATTCAATAGCAAAATAAAATTATCACAATAAAAAACCATTAAATTATCACTACTTTTTTGGCTTAATTATAAAAATTGACTATTGACTATTTAATAAAGTGATGATATATTTTAATTGTAATTTTTTAACAAATAAGGGGTGCAATTATGAATCTATATCAAAGAACATACAATATGGCTTATATAATTTGCCAATTAATTGAAGAACATAACAAAATTGAAGGCAGAAAAGTTTTCAAAAGCCACGAACAACAAGGCAAATTTATTGAATCTCTTGCACAAAAAATGGGTGCTGAAATAAGTTATGGACCAGAAGATGAAAGACCAGAGGCTTGGGATTGGGTATTTTTTGATCGTTTTGAATACAGAGTTCATTTAACAGATTATATTGACCCTAAAACAAACAAACCTGGTAAAGCTTACGAAGGCATTATGGACACACTAGAAGAAGTTGGTGCAAACGAAGATATTAAACTTCCAAAAAGCACATCGGTTAGCATTCTTTCTAATGACTACGGTGTAGAAGTTGATTATCAACATAAATTATTAAATGGTAAAAAACTTTCTCTTGCTTGTCCTGAATATCCTATTGAAGCATTTAGCACTGATTGTTTTGGTCAAGTTATGCTTATTGATACAAAACCATCTGTTTTAACAGATATAAAAGGCAAACACACAACCAAAAACAGTATGGCATCTGCTATTCCAACATTTGCTGCTCAACAATACGAACTAAACAAAAAAGTTGTTGCTAAACTTATTGAAGGCACAATTGAAAAAGGTAAAACAAAATAATTTAAAGAACGGATTATTTCCGTTCTTTTTTTACACATTATTATTTGTGTGTGTTATATTAAAAAAATAAGTTTTATTCAGCAGAAATTAAACATTTGCTTTGCCCTGTTTATAATGTGAGATTTTTTAAACCCGGTTTTGATGCCAAATTTATAATAAATACACAAACAAAAGTTTGTGAAAAAATTTAAGTTAAACAAAAAAACTAAACCAATTTGGTTTAGTTTTTTTCATTCAAATTACTAAAATTCTTTAAATCGATAATAGTTCCATCTTCATCAATAATTTTTTTACCACCTTTCCAACTTATACAACTTTTTACTGGAATTTTTGTTATCCTGGTATTTTCATCAATTGGAACATTTGATTTAATAAACACATTTTTTCCTAAAGCAACATGGAAACCATCTCTTTTTTGTGCATTTGTAATATTGGATTCTATTTCCCATTTTTCTTGTTCTTGCTTTGTAATATGTACAATACAACACCACAAAGCAGATTTAACTAAAAATGGAACATCGAATTCACATCTGCTGCGATTATCTCTTTGATTCCCCTCTAATCCAGAAAAGATATAGATATGTTTTATATTATTAGGGAAATGTTTTAATATTGTATCACCACTCACCAAAAAATAACATTCGTCAACAAGTTCAAGTGCTTTATTTACAAATTCATCCAATAAAGAAAATGGAATATTTCCAACAATGGTTTTTATATTGCTAGGCAAATCCTCTTTTTTCATTGTTAAAAAATCTTTTTTAACAACATTTTTTTTCATTGGAAGAATATCTATTGAAAAACCCTTACCTTCAAGCCATCTATCATCTGAAGCACAAGGGTCAAAACAAGTCTCCTTATCTAAATTTGTAATAGAAAAAAACTTTTCAATTACATCCTTAGGTGTTAACCACAAATCTACAAATTCTATCTTTTTCGAACATAAAGAATCTCTTTCTTCTTTTGTTCCAGAATCTTTTAAACCTGCTCGATTTATTCTTACATTCTCCTCTAGGCTGATTAAATCGTAACTTTGCATATTTAAAATATCTCTAAATTCTGAAACTTTTGCATCAGGATTGTTTCCATACAACTCAAACATTTGTTCAAGCATAACCTTATTTGGAACATTATGATCACCTGTTAAATAATGACCAATCTTATGAGACCCCTCAAGAGTTTTTTTATTGGAAGAAAAAAAATGTTTGTATTTTTTTCTTAATTTTGATGCTGGCAAAATGAAATAATCATAAGGCAAAACATCATGTTGTAAACAAATATTTAATGCATCTTCAGAAATTCTTATTTTGCTGACTGGACGCGGCATTAATAATCTAGTCATAATTCC
>JAZNIS010000034.1:0-9013 GCA_045577635.1 Clostridia bacterium | reverse complement strand
ATTGGATAGTCCGGGCGAAGTTGAAGAAGAACGAAGATTGATGTATGTTGCAATAACCCGTGCAAAACAAAAAGTTTGGATAACCAACACTAAATCAAGATATTTGTATCACGATCGCAGTTACACAATGGCATCTAGGTTTATTTCTGAAATGGGATTGGAAACTAAAAAGCCAGAAGTTCAAAGATTTGGCAGTGGTTATAACGAATATGGTGGCTATAACAAATCAAGTTATAATTCGGGTGCAGGGTATGGTGGTTATATAAATAAATCAAACTCTTACTCAAACTATAATTCAAACAACAGCATAAACAGTTATCAAACAGGTAAAAGTAATAATTATACAGAAAGTGTGAATAATTATGCAACAAAACAACCGTCTGAAACTGTTTCAACAAATCTACAAAGTTTAATGGTTAAAAAACTTGGCGACCAAAAAAGTAAATTTTCTTCTTACACAGTTGGCAAACAAGTTTTACACCCTAAATTTGGTGTTGGCACAATAGTTTCGGCTAATTTAGATTCACAATCACCAGATGTTACCATTGATTTTGGAAAATTGGGCAGAAAAACTTTATCATTAAGTTTTGCTCCATTACAAATTTTAAAATAAAATAAAGTTATATAATAATAACCACAACAAGTTATTAAAATATAACATAAATTTTAACAAAATTCGCATATTTATTCAAACGGAGTGTTTTATGGATAAAATTGAAAGAATTAAAGAGTTAATAACCATAATAAACAAGCACAACTATAATTACTATGTGTTAGATAATCCAACCATAGCAGATAGGGAATATGATGCTATTTATGATGAACTTGTTCGCCTTGAAAAGGAAACAGGTGTTGTTTTGCCCGATAGTCCTACAAAACAAGTTGGTGATGTTGTGCTTGAAGGTTTTAAAAAACACACTCATTTACAAAAGCTTTATTCGCTAGATAAATGCAATAGTTTTTCTGAACTTGAAAGTTGGATTAATTCAATTAATAACGATTATGGCGATCAAACCTACACTGTTGAATATAAGTTTGATGGATTGCAAATGACAATTACCTACGAAGATGGTAAATTTGTTTCTGCTGCAACTAGGGGTAATGGTTATGTTGGCGAAGATGTAACTAATCAGGTTTTAACCATAAAATCAGTTCCGTTGTTTATTAAATACAAGGGTAAATTAGTTGTTCAAGGCGAAGCCATGATGAAGTTAAGTGTTTTAGAAGAGTATAACAAAACAGCCATTGAACCACTTAAAAATGCCCGTAATGCTGCCGCTGGTGCTATTAGAAATTTAGACCCAAGGGTAACAGGTAGTCGTAATTTAAGTATGTTCTTTTACGGAATTCCTTACATTGAAGATAAAAAATTTGCAACTCACACCGAACTTGTTGAATTCTTAAAGGAAAATGGTTTTCCTGTTTATGATTATTTTAGTGTTCAAAACACAACTGGTGGCATAGAAAACCAAATTGAAATTATTGATAAAGAAAAGCAACATTACGATATTTTAATTGATGGTGTTGTTGTTAAGGTTAACGATTTTAAAGTTAGAGACAAATTAGGTTACACATCTAAATTTCCTAAATGGGCTGTTGCCTATAAATTTGAAGCACAAGAGTTAACAACCACTTTAAATAATGTTGTTTGGCAGGTTGGTAGAACAGGAAAACTTACTCCTATTGCCGAAGTTACACCTATTGAGCTTGCAGGTGCAACTGTAAAAAGAGCAACACTTAATAACTATGGCGACATTATTAGAAAAGATGTTAAAATAAATTCAACAGTTTTTGTTCGTAGGTCAAACGAAGTAATCCCTGAAATTTTAGGTGTTGCCGAACATTTTGATAATTCATACGAAATTAAAAAACCAGAAGTTTGCCCATGTTGTGGGGCAAAAGTTGTTGAAGATGGTGCTAACTTATTTTGCACAAACTACTTTGGTTGTGCAGAACAAATTGAAGATAGAATTAACCATTATGCAGCTCGTAATGCCATGAACATTGAGGGTTTAAGTGATAAAACAATTAAAGCTTTAAGGGAAGAATTGTCGGTTAAAACAGTTGCAGATTTATATAAGTTAACCCCAGAAGATTTATTAAAACTAGAAAAGTTTAAAGATAAAAAATCTGCAAACTTAATTAACAGTTTAAATTCAAGTAAAAAACCAGAATTTTATAGGTTTATTTATGCTTTGGGCATTAATGGTGTTGGCGAAAAAACAGCAAAAGATTTGGCTAAAAAATATGATTCGTTATCAAGTTTAATGTCGGCAACCATTGAAGATTTAACAACAATTAACGATGTTGGTTTGGTTATTGCCGAAAACATTTATAACTTTTTTAAAGATGATATTCAAGTTGGAATTATTAACGAATTGATTTCGTTGGGAATTGAAATTCAATATCCTAAATCCGATTTGGTTGTTAACGATACTTTCACTAATAAAACAATAGTTTTAACAGGGGATTTAAACAATTTTTCCAGAACCGAACTAACAGCACTTTTAGAAAAGTTTGGTGCAAAAGTTACTAGTTCAGTAAGTAAAAAAACAGATTTGGTAATTGTTGGTGAAAACCCAGGAAGTAAGTTTAACAAAGCACAAGAACTTGGCATAAAAATTATGTTTGAACCCGAGCTAATGGAGTGTTTAAAATAATAAAAAGGTGATTTTTTCACCTTTTTTGTTTTGTTTAATTGTTTTTTAAGTGGTTATTTTATCTAATTTTTTAACAAAAGTACTTTATTTAATAAATTATTAATGTTATACTATATTGTAGTATAATTTAAAAGGAAGCAGAATTATGTTATTAGAACCACCTATTGATGCCTTAGTTAAAAAAGTAGGCAATCCTTATAAGTTAGCCGTTATAGTAAGCAAACGAGCTAAAAAATTACAACAAACTTTAACCACACAAGAAAAGGAAGAAGTTCCAGAAGTTTCTCGTGCAGTAAATGATGTTTACGAAGGAAAAGTTATAACAGAATAAATTCTATTGCTTCTATTGTAGTTGCAATAGAATTTTTCTTATTTTTTAAATTTGTTTTAAGGTAGATAATGTTTGCAGAAGTAGTTGTTGATGTCTCAACAAATTCACTAGATAAAATATTTGATTATAAATGTCCTGAAAGTGTTTCAATTAGTTTAGGACAGAGAGTTTTAGTGCCTTTTGGTAAACGATGTATTGAAGGTTATGTTTTAAACCTTAAAGATAGCACCGAACTTGAACCTGAACAGATTAAAGAAATTATTAAACCACTTGAAGAAAGTTCGTTGGTTTTACCAGAAATGCTTTCAATTTTAAATGATATTAAAACCGAATATAATCTACGGATAATTGATATTCTGCATTTAATTGTTCCTGCTCAAATTAGAAGTGGCAGGGTAAAACAACAAACAGTTAAAAACTGCTTTTTAACCGAATTTGGTTTAGAAAATTTAAGCACAATTAAAGCAAATTCAAAAAATCAAATTTCTGCTTGTAACCATTTAAGGGTTAAACCTACCGAAACAATAACAAACCTTAATAAACTTTTTGGTTCGGCAACAATTAATAAACTAATTGAAAAAGGGTTTATTGATTTTGTTACTGAAAATGTTAACCGAACTCCGCTTAAAGAAGTTGAAAACAATTTAGATAAAGAATTTACTTTAACCGATAAACAGCAAATTGCAGTAAACAAAATTTTAAGTAAACAAAACCTATTTAATTTGTTGTTTGGTGTAACAGGCAGTGGTAAAACCGAAGTTTATATGCAGGTTATTAAACAAGCTTTAAAAAATAACCAAACAGCAATTATGCTTGTTCCCGAAATATCTTTAACTCCTAAAACAGTTAAACAATTTAGGTCCAGATTTGGTAATTTAGTAGCTGTTTTACATTCTGGATTAACCGATGGTGAAAAGTATGATGAATGGTTTAGGTTGTATAATGGTGAAGCTAAAATTGCCGTTGGTGCTCGTAGTGCAATTTTTGCACCACTTAAAAATTTAGGTGCAATTATTATTGATGAAGAACACGATGGCTCTTATCAATCAGAAAATAATCCAAGATACGAAACTGTTTCAATTGCCAAATTAAGGGCTGTTTATAATAGCTGTCCACTAGTTTTAGGCAGTGCAACACCAACTATTGAAACTTTTTACAATGCCCAAAAACAAAGTTATAATTTAATAACTTTGGATGAACGAATTAATAAGCGACCACTTCCTAAAATGGAAATTATTGATATGTGTGCCGAATTTAGGTCGGGCAACAAAAGTTTGTTTAGTAACGATTTATTAATGCAAATGAGTGATGCTGTTAATAATGGCGAACAAATTATGTTGTTTTTAAACCGAAGGGGTTATTCAAGTTTTCAAATGTGTAGGGAATGTGGCTATGTTGCAAAATGTTCCGATTGTGATGTTTCGTTGGTTTATCATAAGGAAGATAATTTACTTAAATGCCATTATTGTGGCAAAAAGTTTAAACCTTTAACAAAGTGTCCTAACTGTGAAAGTTTGGCAATTAAACTAGGAAACACCGGCACAGAAAAAATTGAACAAGAACTTGCCGATTTGTTTCCACACACAAAAATTTTTAGAATGGATAACGACACAACAACATCTAAAAGTTCACATGCTAAAATTTTGGGTGAGTTTGAAAAAACAAAACCTGCTATTTTAGTGGGAACTCAAATGATTGCAAAAGGGCATGATTTTCCATCGGTTACACTTGTTGGAATTTTAGATGCTGATTTAAGTTTGTATTATTCTGATTTTAAGGCAAATGAAAAAACCTACCAGTTAGTAACACAGGTTGCAGGAAGGGCTGGTAGAGCTGAAAAAGAAGGAAAAGTTGTTTTACAAACCTTTTTCCCAAAGCATTATGTTTATAATTTTTGTGCTAGTTACGATTATTTAAGGTTTTATAATAAGGAAATTAATTTGCGAGAAACTGCAAGTTTTCCACCTTTTTCAAAAATTATAAGGGTTTTAGTTACGGCAGAAGAAGATGAACCTGCAAAAAACCTTACTCACGAATTGTTTTTAAAATATAAAGACCTTCGCATAAATAATAAAGATGATTTTTATTTTTTAGAAGCGATGCGATCACCACACTCAAAAATTAAACGAAAATATAGATATCAAGTTTTAATGCGAATTAGAAACGATAATCCAAATTTGGTTGATGAAATTTTTAAAGTGGCAAATGTTATAAATAATAAAGTTAATATTTTTGTGGAAGTAAACCCACAAAATTTAAGTTAAGGAGATAAAATGGCAATTAGAAATATTGTTTTTAGCGATAATGAATTACTTCGTAAAAAAAGTAAACCTGTTCACGATTTTGACGAAAAGTTGTGGGAACTTCTTGATGACATGAAGGACACAATGCGAAAAAATAATGGTTGTGGTTTAGCTGCTGTTCAAGTTGGAATATTAAAACAAGTTGTGGTTGTTGAAGTTAACAATATGTATGTTGAACTTGTTAATCCCGAAATTTTAGAAGAACTTGGTGAACAATGTGAACTTGAAGGTTGTTTAAGTGTTAAAAATATGTCGGGTTATGTTAAAAGACCAACACAAGTAACAGTTAAAGCTTGTGATAGATATGGTAACGAATTTGTTTTAACCGGAACAGGTTATTTAGCATGTGCATTATCACACGAAACCGATCACTTAAAAGGTGTTTTATATATTGATAAAATGGTTGAAAAACCAACTAAAAAAGGAAAATAATTAATGAAAGTAGTATTTTTTGGAACTCCCGATTTCTCAATTCCAACTTTAACAAAATTAATAGAAAGTAAACATGAAGTTATAGCTGTTGTTACACAACCAGATAAACCTGTTGGCAGAAATGGCAAAGTGGTTTTCAGTCCTGTTAAACAATTAGCATTAAAACACAATATTCCTGTTTTACAATACGAAAAAATTAGAAGAGATGGTGTTGAAGAATTAATTAATTTAAATGCTGATGTTTTTGTAACAGCTGCTTATGGTCAAATTTTAAGTAAGGAAATTTTGGAAGCTAGTAAACTTGGTGTTTTTAATGTTCATGGTAGTTTACTTCCTAAATATAGGGGTGCGGCTCCAATTCAGTGGGCAGTAATAAATGGCGAAAAGGTTACAGGAATAACCATTTTAAAAAGTGATGTTGGTATGGATGATGGTGATATTATTTCACTTACACCTGTTGAAATTTTAGAAAATGAAACTGCTGGCGAACTTTTTGATAGGTTGGCTGAAATTGGTGCAAATTGTTTAATTGATGCTTTAACAATGGCAGAAAATGGAACAATTACATACACACCACAAAATCATGCAGAAGCAACTGTATGCAAAATGCTTAAAAAGGAAATTAGTGTTATTGATTTTTCAAAATCAAACACCGAAATTAAAAATCTAATTTTAGGGTTAAATCCTTGGCCTGTTGCCGAAATGAATTTAATGGAAGGTAGATTTAAAGTTTACAGGGCAGAACTTGTATCGCAAAGCAAACAAGAGCAATTAAATTTGTTTGGCAATTATAGTGCAGGCGAAGTTTTGGTTGCCAGCCCTAAACAAGGTTTAATTATTGCTTGTGGTGATGGATTAATTGAAATTACCGAACTTCAAGCTGAAAATGGCAAAATTATGCCAGCTAAAAGTTTATTAAATGGCAAAAAAATTGCTTTAAATCAAATTGCAAATAATTAAAATTTAAAGGGTTATTATGAATAAGGAATTAGAACTATCTTTTAAAATTCTTAATAATGTTTATTCTAACGGGGCTTATGCTTCTATTGAACTTAATAAAAACTATACAGAGCAATTAAATTTTAATTTAGTAACAAAAATAGTTTATGGTGTTATGGATTGGGATATTAAGCTTGGCTATTTTATTAGTTTGTTTTATTCAAAAGCTCCTAAAAGCCAAGTAAAACTATTGTTAAAACTTGCAGCTTATGTATCGCAAGAAATTAACAGTATTCCAAAATTTGCTTTGGTTAACGAACTTGTTGAACTTGCAAAGCATTCAAAATTAAAACCTTACACATCATTTATTAATGCCGTTTTAAAAAAGATGGTTAATGCCGAATTTGTTTTACCTGATGTAAAAAACAAACAAAAGTATTTATCTGTTAAACACTCTAAACCTGAATGGTTTATTGATTTACTTTTAAAAACTTTGCCTTATGAAGATGCAATTAAATATTTATCACACGAACTTCCAACCGAAACCCATATTAGAATAAATTTAAACAAAACAACAACTGATGAGTTTATTAAAAAACTTGAAGAAAAAAACATAGAATATTCAACTTCTGTTCTTCCAGATGCTGTTTATGTTGATTATTCAAAATTAGTTAGGTGTAGGTCGTTGCAAGGGTTATATACTCCACAAGGTATTCCTAGCATGATAGTTTCTAAAAATGTAACAGGAACAAATATTTTAGATGCTTGTTCTGCTCCGGGTGGTAAAGCAGTTTATGCTGCATCACTAAATCCAGAAGGAAATATTACTGCTTGTGATATTCACGAACATAGGGTTAAGCTTATTGAAGATTATAAAAATAATATGGGTGTAACAAATTTAACTGCTTGTTGTTTAGATGCAAGTAAATTCAACCCAGAGTTTGAAAATAAGTTTGATTGTGTTTTGTTAGATGTTCCTTGTTCAGGTTTAGGTGTTGTTAGCAAAAAACCTGATATGCTACTAAAAGAACAACCAAATATTGCCGAAATTAGTAATTTACAATATAAAATTTTAGAAAATAATGCAAAATATTTAACAGTTAATGGTACTTTGGTTTACAGTACTTGCACAATAACAAAGGAAGAAAACGAAAATATCATTAACAAGTTTTTAAATGAACATCCAAATTTTAAACTTGAAAAAGTTGAAACATTTGGTGTTGAAGCAGTTGATGAATGTGGTTTAAAAACTTTTTATCCGTACATTAGCAACACAGAAGGATTTTTTATAGGGAAATTAAAGAGATATGAATAATTTATTAGATTTGAATTTAACTGAACTTACTCAATTTGTTGAAAATTTAGGCGAACCTAAATTTAGAGCAAAACAATTATATAATGCTATGCTTAATGGTAAAAACTTTAACGATAAAACTGTTTTACCTAATGCTTTTTTAGAAAAATTAAAAGATAACGGTAACATAATGCAACCTGTTAAAATTTTTAAAACATTTAAGTCAAAAGATAAAACTATTAAGTTTTTATATAAGTTAACCGATGATAATTTGCTTGAAGGTGTTTTAATGCAACACAGTTACGGGAAAACCTTGTGTGTTAGCACACAAGTTGGATGCAAAATGAACTGTGCTTTTTGTGCTAGTGGTTTAAACTTTGTTAGAAATTTAACTGCTGGTGAAATTTTAGGTCAAATTGTTGCTGTTAACACTTTTATTGGTAATGGTGTTGCTGATAGGGGTATTACAAACATCGTTTTAATGGGGTCTGGTGAACCGCTAGATAACTTTGATAATGTCGTAAAATTTTTAAAGTTGGTTACTAGTGATGAAGGGTTTAATTTTAGTGTTAGAAATATTACATTATCAACCTGTGGTATTCCAAGTAAAATTGAAAAATTGGCAGATATTGGCTTAAATATTAATTTGGCAATTTCACTTCATGCACCTAACAACGAAATTAGAAAAACAATTATGCCTGTTGCTAAAAGTTTTCCTATTGAATCTGTTATTGAAGCTGCCAATCATTATTACACAATCACAAATCGTAAAATTTACATAGAATACACCCTAATTGATGGTGTTAACTCATCAGTTAATCATGCAAGGGAACTTGCCGAACTTTTATCTGAACTAAATTGTAGAGTAAACTTAATTACTTTAAATGATGTTAAGGAAAGAGGTTTAAAAGGTGTAACCGAAACAAAAACAAATCAATTCTTAAAAGAACTTTTAAAATGTGGTATTAGTGCAACAATTAGAAGAAGTTTAGGTGATGATGTTGATGGTGCTTGTGGTCAATTAAGAAACAAAGAAATTGCTGGCGAAAAATCT
>JAZNIS010000033.1:0-2043 GCA_045577635.1 Clostridia bacterium | reverse complement strand
ACAATTACATTATTATCATATAAATACTTAACAACTTCTTCAGGGCTTGTAGCATCGTAAACCCTTAAAAATTCTTTTTGTTCATCTTCTAAAATTTTTGAATATTTTTTATTTAGGATTTCTTTCGCCTTTTTCATATCTTTTGTTTGAATTGCAATGTAAGTTGGACATGTTCTTTCAAGTTCTTCAGCCGTCATTTCAACAATCATTTTGCCACCACGAATAATGCCATAGTGAGTAGCAATTTTTTCAAGTTCACCAAGTATGTGAGAAGAAATAAGGATTGTCACACCCGAACTTGCAAGATTAGTTAGCACTTCTCTCATAATTCTCATTCCGTCAGCATCAAGACCATTTATAGGTTCATCTAACACAAGCAATTTTGGATTTCCTAGCAGTGCCATAGCAATACCAATTCTTTGTTTCATGCCTAACGAACAATTTTTATATTTATTTCCAGCAGAACCTTCCATTCTAACCATTATTAACACTTTTCTTACAGCATCTTCTTTGTTTTTTATACTTAAATTTGTTGCTTGTATCATTAAATTGTTCCAAACTGTTAAATTTGGAAAACAACCCGGAGATTCAATTAAAACCCCCATACTTGCTCTAACATCAGAGTCAGTATAATCTCTATCATACAATTTTACACTTCCACTTGTTGGATGAATAAGTCCACAAATAATTTTTTCAGTTGTAGATTTACCACTACCGTTTTCTCCAATAAATCCATAAATTGAACCCTTAGGAACAGTCATATTTAATCCTGCAAGTGCTTGTTTTTCACCAAAGTTTTTACATAAGTTTTTAATTTCTATTGCATTCATAAGCCACCATCCTAATACACATCACTATTATTTAAAATATAAGTACCTAAAAAGTTATACACAACTGTCCAAAAAACTGAACAAACCAAACAAATAATAACTGATAGGAAATTACTAGACAAACAAGCATAAACCGATGAGCCATACAAGAAAATATTTAAAACAGTAGAATTTCCAAGGATTGCAGCAGCACCTATAATTAAAATACCTGTTCCAAAGAAAAATGATGAAACAATTGAAATCCAAAACTGTTTTCTAAAAACAATATTTAAGAAAACATATAAACTTGCCCAACCTAAACTCATCAACAATTTTCCAAGTAGTGCACAAACAAGTGAGCCAAAGTTTACTGAAAAAGACAAACCAACAAAAGCACCAGCAAGTATAGTTCCAACTAAATAAGTAATACACATACAAACCATTGCAAATGCACAAGTTAAAGATTTACTCATCATATAATCTTGTTTTTTAGCATGAGTAGTAAAAAGTTGCTTTACATAGCCACTTTTATAATCGTGACCTATAAAAATAGAAACCATAATTCCACCAAATATAAACACCATATTCATATTTGCATATTGCCCTATATCTTGAACAACATATAGTGGTTTTTCTACTGCTATTGCTTGCCAAACATTAGTAAATAATGCACCTGTTTGACTTTGTTCCATTCCAGTTGTTCCTATAATCATAGCTGGAATAATTGCAGCAATTGCTAAAAATATATAAAACAAAGGTGTATTAAATAACCTATAAAAATCAACCAACAACATACCTTTTAATCGTTTATAAAAACTAGGAGTTTCAAACTTTATATTATCAGTTTTTTCCATATTATTTGCCTTCCTTGTCACTCATTAATTTAATGTAATATTCTTCAAGCCCAACTTTATTTTTCTTAATTTCGCTAGGTATAATTTTGTTGTCAATTAGGTATTTTACAATTCCATCAACATCTTCTTCATCGTAAACCCTAACATATTCTTGTTCTTCACACACATTATCATATTTTTTTATTAATAAAGAAAGGGCTTTTTCCTTACTTTCAACCTTAAAAGACACAAAAACCCTTGCTCTTGCTTCCATTTCTTTTGCAGTTAGTTCCTGTATCATTTTGCCTTGACGAATAATGCCATAATGTGTAGCAATTTTTTCAAGTTCACCCAAAATATGAGAAGAAATTAAAACAGTGCAATTATAATTTTTAGTAATA
>JAZNIS010000032.1:0-22971 GCA_045577635.1 Clostridia bacterium | reverse complement strand
TTTTATTGCTATTACTGATGATGAAGGTCCACACAACCATTACACCGATTTAGATGGTGCACATTGGATTATTCAAACAAATCAGGTTGCAATTGAACAAGATAATTGGGTTACATTATATGACGACCCAGACATTTCTGATCAATATTTCTTTAATTCATTTTTAAACGAACAATTAGCAGCAGGTGCAAGCAAAACCATAATTAAAAGTGCAACACCATATGCTGATGGTATGCAAAATAAAACAGTTTATATTTATGTTCGTGCCGATATTGTGGCTTATTCTGGTAATGCATATCAAGTAGATACCGAAGCAAAACCAACTGCCGATATTGATAAACCATTTGGTGTTTTAACTGATGAGTTTTTAGAAATTTGGACTGCTTGGAAATAAAAACATTAAATAAAAATTATAACTAGATTGTTAAAAATAAAAACAACAAAGGAGGCAATAAAGTGGAAGATAGTGTTTACGATTATAACCATTTGGGAAGCAGATTTAATAAAATTGTTTCCTTGCTTATTATTGTTGTTTTGTGTTTTTTAATTTTCTATTTTGTAACTTCGGCATGGTTTGGTGAAAGCGAAGTTGCATCAAAAGTAATGGTGGTGGGAGATATTGAGTTGGTTGTTGAAACCAAATTAGAATTTCCAAAGGATTTATTAGAGCCAAACAAACTTTATGATAATATGCCAACAACCATAACTTGTGTTGAAGGCACCGATGATGCTTATATAAAAGTTAAATTAGTTACCGATTACGATATTAATATAGAAAAAGATTATATTATTGATGGCTATGAAATAGACCCACATGTAATTTATCCTGTATTAAACCTAGAACCTTACCACGAAGCCGAAGGTGAACTTTCTTGGATATATTGTGAAGAAGATGATTGTTACTATTATGTTGGTTATGTTGCCCCTGGTAAAACTGTTACATTTAACACAGGAATAGTTGTTTCAAACCAAATAAATAATGTAGATAAAAGTAAACCTGTAAACATTACTTTAACAGTTTATGCTGTTCAAAGATATTATTCGGCTTACACAAGCGAAGATGGTTGGGAATTTGCACCAGAAGAATGGAAAGCAGCAATTGCCGATTATGATGTTAGGGATTGTTGGAACTGTAGTAAGGCAACTGTTGGTGCAAACGATATTTGCCAACATTGTGGAGCAGAGCCAACACAGGGTAGTTAAAAATAATTGTTAATATTGTTAGTAAAAGTTTTAAAATTAATGTAAAATGAAAAGGAGGGAAAATGAAAGCAGAAAAAAACACAAACACAGTTAATACACAGCGAATTCTTATAATTATTTTAAGTACTTTGCTTTTAATGACACTTGTTTCTGGTGTTACTTTTGCATGGTATACCCGTATTGTTTCTGAAATGTTGGGTGTTTCACTTTCTCATCCTGTTGAAATTTATATTACAGACGAAATGAATGTTCCACAAGGGGGAACAATAAAGTTACCATTAGAAGAAGCAAAAATTTTACCTGGTACAAAAATTAATATGAAATTAGGTTTTGTAATGGGTAGAGAAGATAAACCAAGTTCACCAGCATTTGTAAGGGTGCAATTAAAAATTACATCTGATGCTTTAACCGATATGGGTGGTGATATTATTACCGATGGTCTTATTGAATTTGACACAGGTGGTTCAAAACCATCACCAATTTCTTCCGATTGGGTTGAAGTTGATTTTGGCGAAGCTGATGGTGGAAAATGGTGGGTGTTTAGCGAAAATGTTAGTGGTTCGGTGTTAGCAAGAACTGCTTACCATGGAGATAAACACACATTTATTGATGGTCAAATTAGAATTAGCACAAAATTAACAAATATTTTTGCAAACAAAGATATTAATATTGAATATACTGTTAGTGCAATTCAAACAATGAATGTGGAAAATCCACTACTAAATTATAGTAATCCAACATGGGGTAAATTAAGTCAAGAAAGTGAATTTGATTAAAATTTTCTTTTAAATTTATAAAAAAGATTTGCAGTTTTGCAAATCTTTTTTTGTTTTTTTAACATGGTATATTAATGGTTGTTTTTGTAAAAAATCATTTTATTAGTGGGGTGTTAAATGGAAAAAAATAAAGTAAAAAACAACCAAAAAATAGTTAAAAAAATTTTAAATAAAAACAATAAAAATTTAAACAAATCTTTAAATAAAACAATTAAACAAAATGGCTTTAAATGGGCAGTTATTGTGCTTTTGTTGGTGCTTATTTTATCGGTAATTGTTTCGGCAATTTTAATTTTTAATAATCAAAATTTTGTAAAAAATAATAGGCAAACTTTGCTTGTTGAAAAGGAAATTTTGGTAACTGAAAATTCAAGTAATTCAACAGCAATAATTTTAGCAAATAACATTGTGTTGGGTGTTGAATATCCACAAAAAGTGCAATTAAAAAACGATGGATTAATTAACAGTCAGGTTGTAAGGGTGAAAGCCGAAGTTGTTTGTGAAGATAACAGCATAAACAGAGTTAATTTAAAACAAAACAATAGGTGGATTACGGGTGAAGATGGTTATTATTATTTAAACGAACCGTTTACTGCTGAAACTGTTGTAAATTTGTGTGAAGGAATAGTTTTGCCCGAAAAAGGTATTAACAAAACAGATGATTATAACGGAGTAATTATTTTTACTGTTGAAAGTTTAACTGAATCGTTAAATATTGCAAAAACTGTTTGGACAACATATCCGGAAGGGTGGTTAATTTATTAATATTTTATTTAAAAATTTTTAAATTTTGTTTGCAATATATAATTATATTATTAAATAAAATCTATTTGGCTTTTTTATTTTACTAAAACACTAAAATTTAATATACTATTAAGTAAGTAAGATGTGTAACTATGTCTAGTTCAAAATTGCTAGGAGCGAAATGAAAATATCAAGAGAAATTAACAAATACACAAGCTTAATAATAGTTTTAAGTGTGCTGTTGGCCATATCACTTGTGGCAGGTACAACTTTTGCTTGGTTTGCTAGCTCCGAAAAAAAGGCAACCACCATTAGTTTGGGTGATCCGGTTGTTGTAAATATTGCAGCAAACTCTGGTGGCGATATTTTAATGGATCACGAAGAGTTACCATTTGTTATTAACAACGAAAGATTATTACCAGGTATGCGAATTAACACATTTGCAGCCGTTAAGTTTAGAGAAAGTACTACACCGGCACTTTTAAGGGTTAGATTAAGTGTTTCGGTTGAAGGTGGTGCTGCAAGCCAAGATGAAATTAGGGAACTTGCCGAAGAATTAAATAATCAAATTCACACAAAAGCAAGTTTGGTTTCTTATGTTGGTGGTGATGGTGATGCTATTATTCCTTGGATTTATGATAGTTCAACAGGTTGGTGGTATTACACCGAAGGTCAAAATGATTTCTCTAATGTTAAAAATTCAACTGTTAAGGAAATTGATTGTACATTAGGACCTGTTGTGGATTTCTTAAATCCTTACACAAAAAATCAGTTCTTGTTATTGCCATCAACCATTGATAACCGTTTTACTTCGGCTAAAATAACATTCTGGTTCTCTGTTCAAGCAGTTCAAGCTTTAATTCCTGCTAGTGAAGAAGACCCAACAGGAACTTATTTAGAAACAACAATTGCAAATGTTGAAAGTGTGTTTACCGAAGCTTTTGCTGGAAGCGAAAGTAATAAAGACCCAATTACACAAAGTTAATTTTACAATTTAAGGGAAGAAGTTATGGCAGAAAAAAATGAAGAAAGGAACAAGGTTAATAAAAATGCCGAAAACTCGGCATCTTCTTCGTCTGCTCAAAACTCAAACGATTTTAACATAGAGTTTGCTGAAACCAACGAACCACTAACCAAACAAGGTAATGCAAACGGTCAAACCCCACCAGGTAAAATTGACCGAAAAAAAATTGAACGAATAAAAAAAGAGCTGATGGCAGAAGATGAGTTATCACTTGAAGCTCAAAACAAATCGGTTGCCGATGCTCACAATGAAACAAAAGAATCGGTTGGTTATAGAGATAAGGACGGAAACCTTATAAGTCGTGACGAACGAATTGCTAGAAAAAATGAGCAATTAATGGACGATGTTTTCCGTTATAGCCGACAAAAAACAAAAGATATTGCAGCTAGAAAACAAGAAACCGTTAATGTTGTGTTAACTGTTGTCTTGTTTTTAATGTTAGTGGCAGTGCTAACTATGGGTATTTATTTATACCTTCAAAAAGTAACTTCTTATGATGAAGATTACATTAGGGTTAGTGTTAGCATGACCAATAAAGATATTTTTTACGACACCGAAGTTTCGGGTGATCGTATTCCTAAAAGTGTTAGCCCAGGAGATAAGTTTAAGTTAAATATTGTTGCCCGAAACAGTAACAATATTATGGGTGACACCGATGACGATATTTGGACCAGCATTTATGTTAGGTTTAAAATGACATTAATTGTTAGTGGTGTTGAATATAAAGATTTTATTTATGTTGAACCCGACCCCGAAATTTGGCAAAGGTATAATAAAGAAATTGAAGATAACTATTTAATTAGTGAAAACGACCCAACTCCGGTTGTTAAGGAAGATGATGGGTATTATTATTGCCGATTAATTTTAATGCCAAACGAAGAAGTTTCGGTTATTGATGAATTAAGATTTAGCGAAAAATATATTACCGAAGTTGTTGGTGGAAACGATGCTGTTTTAAAAGTTCAAATTGAAGCTTTGGAAAGTATTCCTAACATTTTAAAGAACCGTGAAATTTGGGATAAAGCACCACAAGATTGGGTTTTATATATGACCGATGAAAACAACTTCCCTAATGTTACAATTCCGGAAACAAGACCAGATACAACTGTTAACATTTGGTGGATTATATTATTTATTGCAGCAGCAATTTTACTAGTGTTGGCATTAGTGTTTGTTGTTACTCACAAGAAAAAAGACAAACGAAAACTTGCTGATATGAGCCGTACATTAAATAGGTTAAATGAAAGGCAAAAAGTAAATAATGTAAAACAACCTACTAAACCAGAAAATAAAGATAAAAAAGAATAATTGGTTTTAATTGTTAAAAACTACAATAAAATTAAATTTTAAATTGTTATAGAAAAGTAAAGGAGGAAATAATGAATTTTAAACAAAAATTTAAAACAATATGTGCAATGCTGTTGTTGGTTTTTTCCTGTTTTGCTTTTGCTGGTTGCGACAATTGGAATTCGTGGTTTAAACCAGATTTAGAAGCTGCAACCATAACAATTAATTCCGATAACAAAACAATTAGTTGGAATAATGTTACAAACTCTGATGAATATGATGTGTTTGCAAACGAAACAAAAGTGGCAACTGTGGTTTCAAAATCGGGGGTTAACACCTATAACTTTTCAAGTGTTTTAAAAGACAATGTTGCAGTTTATAAATTTTATATTATTGCAATAGCAAAAGATTATAATTCTAGCCCAAAAAGTAATGTTGTAACATTTTTAAATAGTACCGAAGATGCATCAATTGTATCAACAGTTAAAGTTTCTAACGAAGCTTTAAACAGGGTTGTAAACCTAACTGTTGGTGATAACATTTTAAGCTGGGATATAGTTGAAAATGCATCAAAATATTATGTTTACATGAAAACAAATGCAATTGCTGAAACAGTGTTTGAAACAGCAGTTAATGCTTTTGATTTTAGTCAGTATGTTGATAATGATGAAGTTGTTATGTTTAGGGTTGGTGTTAAAGATGATAACGATGTAATTGCTATGTCTTTACCATACTATTATAACACTTGCACAATTCAACCAAATTATCACAGTAAAATGTTTATTATTGATGGGGTTTTGGGTGATCATTATATTACCGACCAAACCGAATTAAACCATTTAATTTACTATGCTTTTATTAATCGTGTAACCGAAGTTCCTGTTTATTTTTCAGCTAGTTTTATGAATGAAATTGTAAACCTTTATGGAACTACAAAGAAAGAATATATTGGCTATGGGCAATATGAAACAATTGATTTTTACCATTTAGTTAAATCTGTTAGTGTTGCATGTAATAGTTTTACCGACACATGTGCTTACGACACAGGTTTAAAAGATGTTACAAGCTCTGATTACTATAAAAAAGATTTTAAAATAACTTTTGATTTTGTAATGGGTGTTGAACCAGAAAACACAACTTCAAAAGTAAGGGAACAAAACCATGCCGACACACCTTACTATAACAAGGTGGATTACGAAAAAAGAGCAAGTGATTATAATAATTTTGCAGGAGATAAAAAATTATCAGTTGAATATGTTTCAACAACCGAACAACTTTTCCATGCTGTTGAAGGTGGCTCAACTCCACTATTTAAAAGGGTTGATAATCAAAAATCTAGTGCAGAAAAAATGTATGAAACAGCAAAAACTGTTTTAAGGGAAATTATTTCTGATGAAATGACCGAATATGAAAAAGTTTTAAGTATTTTTGATTATATTTGTTTTAACACAATTTATGACGATATGGTTTGTGAAATTCCTGTTAATGCAAACCCAAGTTTTGCTAGTTACACATCGTTTTTCCTAGAAGGTGTGTTCTATGATGGACTTGCTGTTTGTGATGGATTTAGTAAAGCATTTTCACTTCTTTGTAATATGGAAGGAATAAGGGCATATAGAATTTCAGGAACAGTTGGTAGAGATGGTCATGCTTGGAATAAAGTTAAAGTTAACGGAAATTGGTATGTTGTAGATATTACTTGGTCAGTTACAAAAAGTGGTGATGGTGAAGATGTTGGCAACGAACTTGATTTATTTAGAAATAAAGAATTTTTAAGTTATAAATATTTTTTAGTAAATGATGACTTTATTAAATCATCTCATCAACCAACTAATGTTTTCTTTAATAACAGCATTCCTGCTTTTAACGATTATTATTATTATGAAACACACAAGTTTGATGGTGTTAACAATATGATTATTAGTTCTGATGCAGAGTTTAAAACTTTGGTTGATTATATGCTTGAAAACAAACAATACACAATGGAAGTTGTGTTTGATGATAGTTATATTAAATCTCCAATGATTTCGGCAATGCAACACGATAATGAATATAGTGCAGCTTGTAAAAGAGTTAAAGAGGCTTGTGGAATTAGTTCGGGTAATATATTTGCACCGTTAAAATTAGATGAAAATGGCAATATTGATTATCGCCATCAAAAAGTTGCTTCACACACAACGGGAACAATTTATACAATCACTTTAATAAATTTACCTGATTCTGTTAAACAAGCAGCATAAATTAATAAAGTAAAAGCCCTTAATTTTTAAGGGCTTTTTTATTGTTTAAAATTAGAATAAAAGTTTAATTTTACCACAAAATATTTTTAAATAGGTTGGTGAAATTATGTTTATTACAAACAATTTGAAAAACAATATTAACACAATTTTAAACAAGTTTGATAACTCTGCCGACATAATTATTAAACAGTTTTCTGTGAAAGAATTAAAGTGTGCAATAGTGTATTTAAAAGGTATGTGTGATGTTATGAAATTAACCGATTTTGTTATTAAACCTATGCAAAACATTAAGTATTTGCCAAAAACTAATCCTTTTGTGCACATAATTAACAATGTGGTTAATTTTCCTGAAATAAATGAAGAAACAAATTTTGCTAAAATAATTACTCAAATAACAAAAGGTAAAGTGGTTTTGTTGTTTGAAAATTGTGCCACTGCTTATTTGCTTGAATTAGATAATCCTAAGGAGCGAAGTTTAACAGAGCCACCAACAAGTGCAGTGTTAAAAGGTCCAAGAGAAGGGTTTAACGAAAACTTAAAAACTAATATTGCTGTTATTAGAAAAATTTTTGCAACACACAAACTAAAAACTGAAATGGTTACAGTGGGAAAGGTTACAACAACCGATGTTTGTGTTATGTATTTAAAAGATGTTGCAGATAAAACCATTGTTAAACAAATTTTAAATAAATTAAACAAAATAAATATTGATGGTGTTATAGATAGTTATTATATTGCTGAATTTTTGAAACCCAGACATTTAAGTATGTTTAAACAGGTTGGCAACACTGAAAAACCAGATATTGCTTGTGCTAAAATGTTGGAAGGCAGAATTGTTGTTTTGGTTGATGGGTCGCCACTTGCAATAACTTTGCCTTATGTTTTACTAGAAGATTTTCAGGCAGCAGATGATTATTATAATATTAGTGCACATGCAACATTTGTTAGATTTTTAAGATTGATAAGTTGTTTTATAACCATACTTTTGCCAGGGCTTTATATTGCTATGCAAATTTATCATTATAAGGCAGTGCCATTAAAATTTTTAATAACCATAACAAATTCAACACAGGGGTTGCCACTAACACCTGTAACCGAAATAATGTTTGTTTTAGTGTTGTTTGAAATTTTATATGAAGCAAGTTTAAGAATGCCAGAGTATTTAGGAATTGCTTTATCGGTTGTTGGGGCATTAATTTTGGGTGATACTGCTGTTAAGGCAGGTTTAATTTCACCACCAGCTGTTATGATTGTTGCATTAAGTGGAATTACACTATACACCATTCCAGATCAAGCACCGCAGTTAAGTATTTTAAGGTTTTTATTTACTATTGCTGGTGGCATTTTAGGTTTTTACGGTGTTATTATTTTGGGTATATTTTTTGTTATGTATTTAAATGATTTTGATAATTACAAAGCTCCTTATTTAAGTCCGTTTGCACCCTATGTTAAATTTGATTTTAAAGATGGATTAACAAAGCAACCATTAACAAAAATGGTTTTAAGGCCACAAATTTTTAACGGTAAAAATAATAGGAGATTAAAAAAATGACAAAAAAAATAAATTCAATTCAGTGTGGACTTATGCTTTGTTTAACCACTATTAGTTTAAAGTTTTTAACTTATCCATCGGTTTTTGCAAGTTACACCTATAAAGATGTGTATGTGCCACTTTTAATTGGTTTAATTTTAGATGTTTTGTTTACCACAATTGTTTTGGCTGTTATAAAAAGAAATCCTAATATAACATTTTATGAGTTGTTGGTTAGAAGTTTTGGTAAAATTTTGGCAAAAATAGTTGTTATGCTTTTGGCAGTTTATTTCTTTTTTAAAGGGCTATTAATTGTTAAAGAAATTCATAATTATTTTAACGAAACTCTGTTTGAAAACATTAAGTGGTTTTCTTTTGTTATTCCGTTATTTGCTATTTTGGGTTTTATGATGTTAAAGGATTTTAGAACCTTTGGCAGAACAATTCA
Source organism: Clostridia bacterium (assembly GCA_045577635.1). GTDB lineage: Bacteria > Bacillota > Clostridia > Christensenellales > UBA1242 > UBA6345. The sequence continues at coordinate 13,718 of JAZNIS010000032.1, read as the reverse complement.
AATGTTTATGCCACTTATGGTTTTTGCTTTGCTGTTTACCGTTTTAGTTCCTGCAACCGAAACAGATTTTTCTAACATTTTGCCCTTGTTTGAAAATGGTTTTAGTGCAATTTTTACGGCAGTTGTTAGGTGTTCGTTTTCGTTTGGTGATTATTTAATTTTGTTTTTGTTAATGGGTAAATTAAACTATAAAAGCAACACACAAAAAGTTGTGTTTACTTGTGTTGCAATAACCGATGTTTTGGTTCTTTTATTTTACATTGTTTTTTCAGCAATTTTTGGAAATATAGGAATAAATCATTCGTTGGCTCTTGGCGAAGTTTTACTGTACACAAACATAAACACTCAAACAGGAACAATTAATTGGTTAAATATTATTATTTGGTTAATAATTTTATTTTTAGAAGCGGGGTTAATGTTTTTGTGTTCAAGCAAGGCACTAACCGAAGTGTTTAATTTTAAAAATAAATATGTTCCTTGTTTAATTATTTGTTCTTTGCTGTTTGGTAGCATAGTTTATTTATATTTAAACTTAATTAGAGCAATTCAAATTGTTACAAGTTTAATTTTTAGCAGTTCAATAATTATATTTCAGGTTGCTTTGCCAATTATTTGCATTTTGGCAACAATAAAATTAAAAGGAAAAAATAAAATTAAATTGGCTGACGGTTATAAAAATAAAGTTATAAAATATCAGCTTACTAACATTGTTGCAGGAAAAAGTGAACAAAGGTTTAAAAGTGTAATAACCAAACCAAAAACTTTTAAGGTGATTAAAAATGCTTAATGTTTTTAAAAGAAATAAAATAGTTTTTATTTTTGTTTTTATAATAATTTTGTTAACACCGTTTTCGCTTGAAACTAGGGCAGAAACCGATAAGGTTTCGGTGGTAACAAGTGTTGGAATTGATAGGGTTAAAGAAGGGGTTGAAGTTAGTGCTAATGTAATTGTTCCTAACAGTGGTGGCTCTGGTAGTGCCGGTGGAACAGATGGCACAGTTAAAACTGTTACTGCAATAGGCAACAATATAAGCACAGCATTTTCAAACTTAACTTTAATTATTGGCAAAACTCCTGGCCTTGCTCATTGTGATGCAATAATACTAAACAAAAACCTGTTTGAAACATCGGTTTTAGAATATTTAGATTTTTTTATTAGAACAAATAATTTAACTTCAAATGCCACATTAATTGTTGCTGAAAACACAGCGAAAGAAATTGTTGAAACAACGGCTTCACAAAAGGGTTTAAGGGCTGTTTCGTTAAGTGATGTTTTGCTGTTAAACAATGAATATGCTTTAACTAAAAAGGCAAATATTGATGCTTTTTATTTAGAACATTTTTCACCTTCGGCTTGTTCGGTTTTGCCACTTTTAACAGTGGGTGATAGCAACAAAGAAAATGGTGAAGTTGGAAATAAAGGAGCAGAAAAAATTAAATCTGGCACAGTGCCAACTAAAACCGAAAACGAAAGTTTAGGCAGTAGTAGTTCGGGTGGAAACGGTGAAAAATCGGGGCAAAGTGGTAATGGCTCGCCAACAAAAATTATTAAAAACGAAGGCAAGGGTGTAGTTGTTAAAAATGGTAAAATAATAAAGGTTGTTTCGGGTGCTGAAATGAGTGGAATAAACCTTGTTAGCAAAAACACAAAAAAGGGACATTTACAAATAAAAAATATTACAGCAAAACAGTTTGAAAATGCTGATTTAAGTTTTAAAATTTTTAACAAAAAAACCAAGGTAAATGGCTATTTTTTAAACGGTGTTCCGGTGTTTAATTATAATCTAGATTTGGTTTTAAAGTTGGAAGAAGTTAATTCTGAAAATTTTAAAGTTGATATGTTAAAAACCACAGAAAATTATGTTGAAGGAACAATAAAAAATGAAATTGCTAAAAAGGTTAATTTTGACCTTGCATCAATAATAAACACTGCAAAACAAAACAAGGTTGATATTTTAGGTGTTCACGATTATTTTTATAAAATGTTTAATAAAGAGTGGCTAAATTTTATTGATTCGTTGCCAGATAAAACTGATTATTTGAACTATGTTATTTTTACTGTTGATTTAAAAACACAAGGTAAAATTTAGCGAAAAACAACACAAAAAATAAAACCTTGTAAACTAACAAACAAAATAAATAAATTTTAAATTGTATTGCTTTTAATTTAAAAACTTTTTTATTAATGTGTTAGTGTGGGGTGTTAAAATGAAGTTGTTTTTTAAGTGTTTTGTTTGTGTTGTGTTGTTTTTTCAAACATTGTGTTTGGGTGGTTGCAGTTATGTTGAAGTAAAAGGTAAAACTTTTAAGTTTAACAATTGTTCGGTAAATTTTATGAAAGATGGAAAACACAACTACGAAAAATTAAAGTTGGAAACCGACCGTATAAACAAATTATGTGCCGAATATGAAATTGTGTTTAATGAAGATGGCAGGGTTAATTTACTTGAAAACAAAACAATTTATTATGTGCAAAATGGTAAAATTATTAACCTGTTTTTAAATGCAGAATTAACAGAATTATATTTGGGTAACAACAAAACCTTAGAGTTAACAGTGTATGAAAATATGGTGGTTTTAAACTATATAAGTTACGAAAATAGTGAGCACGAAACCTATTATTACACAATATCTTTTTTAGAAGCAGTGGAAAATAATTAGCCACTGCTTTGTTTTATTGTAAATAAGGTTTTAATTATAGATAATATATATATTGCACTACTGCAAATTAATACTTGATTATTTTATTTTTATTTGTTATAATACTGCCGTAATTAATATAATTATTAATTGCCAACTTGCTTTAAATATAGTTTAAAGCCGATTTAAGACCATAAGGAGGTAATTTATGAACAGGTACGAACTATTAACTATTTTCTCTGCTACTTTAACAGACGAAGAAAAAGATGCTGTTGTTAAAAAGTACACAGATTTAGTTGAAAAGAACGGCAAACTTGTAGGTATTAACAAATGGGGCATTAAAAAATTAGCTTACCCTATTAACTACAAGAAAGAAGGTTACTATGTTTTATTTGAATTTGAAGCAGAACCATCTTTACCACAAAGAATCAATGAACTTATGAACATTGACGAAGCCGTTATGAGAAGCTTATGCTTAAAAAAAGAAGCATAATTAATTTAAATTTTTAAGGATAAAATTATGAATAAAGTTATTTTAATTGGAAATTTAACAAAAGACCCTGAAATTTCTACAACAACAAATGGTGTTTCTGTTTGTCGTTTTGCATTAGCAGTAACTCGTCGTTACACAAATGCTAGTGGCGAAAGAGAAGCAGATTTTGTAAACATTGTTGTTTGGAGAGCTTTGGCTGAAAACTGCCACAAGTTCTTAAAAAAGGGTAGCAAGGCAGCCGTTGTAGGTTCACTACAAAGCCGTGCATATGATGCTCCAGATGGAACAAAGAAATATGTTACAGAAGTAGTAGCTGAAGAAGTTGAATTTATCAGCACTAAAAACAACGATGCTGTTGACACTAGAAAAGAAGACGAAGTTACAAAGTTAGAACCTATTGACGATAACGACCTTCCTTTCTAATAACTAAATAAAATATTAAAGGAGTTTTTACGATGAACGAAGAAAAATTAGAAACCGTTATGGCAGAAGATAAAGCCGTTGCACCTAAAAGATTCAAGAAAACTTCTAGAAAAAAAGTTTGCAACTTTTGTGTAGAAAAAAATGATTACATTGACTACAAAGATGTTAATAAACTTCGTAGATATATTACAGAAAAAGGCAAAATTGTTCCTAGAAGACAAACTGGTACATGTGCAAAACATCAAAGAGAATTAACAACAGCTATTAAAAGAGCTCGTTTTATGGCTTTAATTCCTTATGTTGGAGATTAATTAAAAAAATAAACAACCTAGTTTTAGGTTGTTTTTTTGTTTTAAAAATAGTGTTTTAAAAAGTAAAAAAGCATCTTAACAAAAAGATGCTTTTTCTATTAAATTAAATATTTAATAATCTTAAAATGTGTTTGCTGGTAATCATTAAAATTAGGTCAACAACCCAAAGAATGAAGCCAACACCGATAAGACGAATAATAGCTGCTACAATTTTACCTTCTTTAAATCTGGTAAGAGCACCTAAAATCCATGCAGTAACAGGGATAATTGCTAGAATAACACTAACTAAATATCCAAGTCCGAAGTAATCAGATTTTTTAGCCATATTTGATTTTCTCCTTTTTTCTTATTACTAATATATTACAATAAAATTCATTTTAAGAAAAATAAATTTGTCTAATATTATTAAATTTATGCAAATTTTATATAATTATGCTAGTTAAGCTGTTTAAAATTTTGCTATTATAATGCTATGGAAATAAAACAACTTGAAAGTAAAGTGTTGGGTTCTAACACTTACATTTTAAAAAATGAACAAAACTCAATAATTATTGATGCAGGAGCCGAACTTGAAACTGTGCTTGAAGAAACAAACGGAACAACTGTTAGGGCAATTTTTTTAACACACTTGCATTTTGACCATTGTTATAATTTGTTAAGTATGGTTAACAAGTTTAATTGCAAAGTTTATTTGTTTAATAGTGAACTTGTTAATAATCCCGATTACACATTATCACAAATGGTGGGTGGTTTAAATTTGCCAACTAATTGCTATGTTTCAATAGGTGATAACAAACAGGTTGAACTTGAAGGGTTTGTTGTTAAATGTTATCACACAGCAGGGCATAGTGCCGATTGTATGTGTTATAAAATTAATGGTTGTTTGTTTAGTGGTGACACCTTGTTTTATGGGTCAATAGGCAGAACCGATTTGCCAACTTCTAATAAATTAGATATGTTAAACAGTTTAGAAATGTTAAAAGGTTTAACTTTTACCACTTGTTATAGTGGTCATGGTCAAAGCTCAACCTATCAGGAACAACAAGAAAACATAAATTATTTTTTGCTAGAACTTTAAAAAAACAACACCATTAGGTGTTGCTTTTTATTTTGTTAATGCTTGTCCGTTTAACTTACTGTTAAAGGTTGAAATCGTTGTTTCAATGCTTGGCAATTTTAACATTGAATATGCTTGTTCTAAACTAATTTCTGTATCGCAAGTTAAAGTGGTTTTAATGTTTTTAGTTGTTTCTTCTGGATTGTGTTTAAACATTTCTAGCACCGTTTCAGCCATAACATGTGGCAAAACATATTGTGCTTCGTGTAGTGGTTTAAAAAGTCCCTTTTCAATGTCGCTAACACAATCAGCAATCATTCCTTCGCTAAAAAGGTTTGGATATTTTTTAACAACATCGGCATATTGCATTTCGCCTGTCATAACCTTAATAACACAAGCTTCAAGCAATGTTTGTCGTGCTTTTTTAACATTGTTAATAAGCGATGCTTTTTTAAGTGCGGCAATTTGTTGTTTGTGCTCTGGGTGTTGTTGTAAATAAAGTTCGGGAGCCAACACATCAACAATTGAAGGTATTAGTTCGGCAACTGCATTACTTTTAAATCTTTTTAAATTTAAAAACCTTTCCGACATACTGTGTGCAAATTCGTGTGGGCCACTAAAAATTGCTCTAAAATCACCATCTAAATAAACAAAAATTTCTTTTATTGTTTCTTCTTTCCCGTTTGGTAAAACTTCGCTATGATATCCACAAGCCGAACGGGGTGTTTCACCAGGTTTAAGTCGGGAATAGTTTGGTTTAAATGTTAAGTATTGCATATTTTTTTGGGCAATTGGCAAAAGTGGAATGTCAGGGCAAATTTCATCTAATGCCGAATAAAAACTATAAACTTCATCAATAACAGCTTGTTGGGTTAAATCCATTTTTAATATGCTTTCATCGTGATTTATTTTAGAAATATCTAGCATTGCAACTTTTTCAATTAAATCTAAATATTTAAAAAGTTCTAGATTTCTGTAATTATAACAATCATTTCTAAAATTACTATCAACCATTATTCGTGCAATTCGTTTTTGTAATGATAAACGATTTTTTTTAAAATTGTTTTCCATATTAACTCCTGCATATTTCTACTATAAATAGTATATCACATTTTGTTAAATGTTGTAAATAGAGTGGGGTTATAAGCAATTAAACTAAAAGAATAAAAATTTTCCTAAAAAAAGGTAAATTTTTTAAAAATTGGGTATTGACAATCCACTGTGCGGGGTGTATAATACAAGTGCATTTTAAGGAATTAAAATGTTTTTCCATTTTTCATTCTACCTATATTTTAAATAATATGGTAACAAAAAACACACACCTACTCCACAGTGTGTTTTTTGTTTTTTTAAAGGTTTTGGTTTTTACTAAAATCTTTTTTTGTTTTTTAGGTTGAATTTTATTTTTGTTTTTTAGGTTGTCGTGTTAAAATACAGTTGTTATGCAATTTAAGTTATTACAATTTTATAAGTTTTTATCAAACTTTTCCACAAGTTTAATAAGTGCCTTTGTGCCACTGTTAATTTATCAACAAACAGGGTTGGTTTATTTGGCAGTGCTTTATTTGGTTATTCAAAATGTGTCTAACCTTGTTTTTAACATTGTGTTAAAAAAATTGCTATACGAAAAACCACAATTAATGTTAATGCTTCGCATTGTTCCAATAATCATAATGCAAGTGTTATTAATTTTCTTAACCGAAGCTCCTGTTTGGGCAGGTATTGGTTGTGGTGTGTTCACAGGTTTAAACTATTCATTAAAATATTTACCATCAGATATTATTTTTGCTTATGCAACACCTCCAGATGCTAGTGCAAAACTGCTAGGTTTTTCTAGGGTGAGCGAAGAAGTTGGCTATGTTTTAGCTGGTGTTTTAGGTGGATTGTTTTTAGATTACATTGATTACACAATTGTAATTGCAATTAGTTTATCACTTTATTTTGTTGCAAGTTTACCTTTGGTTGTGTTTTACATTAAAAACCGTTCTAACACAAACTTTAATTCGGAACATGTTTCAAATGCTCATGTTCACTTTGAAACAAAAGTGCACGATGGCAGAGGAAAAACTGTTTGCAAAAAACATTGGTGGGGCTATTGCATTGAATACTTTTTAATGAGTGGTGTTGATGCCTTTTATGCAGTGTTTGGTTTTTTAGTTTATTTAAGTTCAGGTTCGTTTCTTTTGTCGGGTGTGCTAAACTCAATTTTTGATGCTTTATATGGCACAAGTGCACTAGTTGTTAGCAAACTAGATGAAAAGTACGATATCACCATAACATCATCGGTGGCAATTACTGCTATGGGTGTAATAGGAATTGTTTTAAGTTTAACTGCTGGTTCGGTTTTAAGTTTTGTTTTATATGAAGTGGTTGCTGTGCTTTGGCCTTTTGCAACAATTTTTGTTAATCAACGAATGCTTATGAAAGCAAAAGTGCTGGGTATGACAAACGATGCTTCCTATGCGAAACAGGTGGGCACTGTGGCAGGAAATTCAATTTATTTTGTTTTTGGTTTTATTTCGGTTATGGCCATTGGTTTAGTTTCGGCTATTGCAACAATAGGTTGTGGAATTTTTACACCTATTAACGAAGAAAAAACCAGACAAAGTTTGGTTAACTACATTGAAAATAACGAACATAATTAATTTATTAATTAAAAAGTTTGCTAGAAAAATTGTTTCATGTTAAAGTTTATATGAAGCAATTTTTTTTATGCAAAAGAAAAATGGAGAGTTTTTATGCAACTAAAATTATTAAACTTTCATAAAATGCTTGCTAACTTTTCAACAAGTTTAGTAGGTGGTTTTATTCCGTTAATTATTTATAGGCAAACCGAAAGTTTGCTTTTAGCAGTTGGCTATTTGTTTGTTATGTATTTAGTAAACTATGGTTTTAATTTGTTGTTTCGCAAACAATACGAAAAAAGACCACAACTGTTTTTACTTTTAAGGGCAATTCCTATTTTAGGTTATTCGCTAGCAGTAATTTTAATTGATGTTAGTTTTGTTTGGGGCATTATTTTAGTAACAATTTTCTATGCTTTAAATCAAAGCATTAAAGGTAATTCAAACGAAATTATTTTAAACTATTCGGTTGGTCAAAACGATGGTTCTGGCAGTTTGGGTTTAACTAGGGTGTTTGAACAAATTGGTTCAATTATTGCAACAATTGCAGGTGGTTTATTTTTAGATTATCTTGAAACCTATGTTTTAATTATTATTGCTATGAGCATTTATTTAGTAAGTTGTGTTCCACTTTTAATGTACTACATTAAGTCCAGAAAAAGTAAGGGCTTTAATGCTGAAATGGTTTCAAATGCAGTTATTACTTATAGCCAAAATCCAGATAGTTCTAAAAGGGGTAAAAGAGTTTCTAAAAACATTTTATTCCGTTACGGTGTTTGCTACTTTTTAGTTGCTTTTCTAGATGTGTTCTGTTCACTTTATAACATTTTTGTTTACACACAACTTGGTCAATTTGCAGTTGCAGGATATGTAAATGCTGTTTACAACGGAACTTATGCTGTGGGCAGTTATTTGGTTGGCATTGTTGCAAAAAAATGGGATACCACTATTATTTCGGCAGTATGTTTTTGTGTAAACGGAATTTGTGCAGCAATCACACCATTTGTAACTAATATGGTTGTTGTTTACATCTTGTTTGGTGTAATTGGTTTACTATATCCGTTCTATTCACTATTCTTAATTGAAAGAATGTTGGCAAAAACCCGAATTTTAGGTGTTAGCAATCAGGCAATTTTTGCCCGTGACGATGCAACGGCTTTGGGTAAATCGTTCTGTTTAATTTTTGCACTGTTTGGCACAGTTGTTCCTGCCTTTATTGCCATGGGTGTTGGGCTTGTTGGTTGTGGTGCATTTTTACCTGCCAACGAAGAAAAAACCAGAAAAATGCTGGTTAACCATTTAGAAGGTAGATAAATAAAATAAAAACATTACAATTTTTTAGTTGTAATGTTTTTTGTTTTTGCAAACATCACCGTTTTTTTTGTAAGTTATTTTATAACTTGTATGCTATTTGTTTGTTAAAGTTTAAAGGGTTGTGTTAAAATAAATTAACTTATTTTAAAGGGGATTTTACAATGATTAAATTTGATGTTTCATCAGATTCTACCTGTGATTTATATGCAGCAGAAATTAAAGATTTAAATGTGCACTTTGTTCCACTTGTTTTTACCATGGATAAAAATGGTGATTTGGAAGAAAGAGAAGATAATTTTAAAAGTTACGATGAATATGTTTCTTATTTCAACGATTTAAGAGCTGGTGGTGTAGCAAAAACAAGTATGCTTAACTATGCTGCTCATTTAGAACATTTTACTAAAATGGCAGAAGCAGGTGTTAAAAATGCAATTCACTTCACAATTAGTTATGCTTTAAGCCCAACAGTGGATAATGCTAAAAAAGCAGTTGAAGAAGTTAAACAAACCTATCCAGATTTTAACTGTTTGTGTGTTGAAAGCCACACAACAACAATTGGTCAGGGTATGCTTGTTAAAATTGCTTGTGATATGAGAGATAAAGGTAAAAGTTTAGAAGAAACTTATGAATTTGTTGAAAACTACAAACACAAAATTCAACACTTTATTATTGCCGATAGTTTAATGTATCTTCGCAGGGGTGGCAGAGTTGGTAGTGCAAAAGCAATTGTTGGAACAATGCTAAACATTAAACCAATTTTAGTGTTCACAAAAGAAGGTAAGTTAGAAAAATATAAACAAGCAAGTGGTATAAAAACTGCCATTAAAACCATTGTTGACGAATTTGAAAAATATACTTTAAACAAAGAATATTCAACAGTTGTTGTTGTTCACACCGATAATCAACCTATGGCAGAAATTCTTGCTAAAACATTAACCGAAAAATATGGTGTTAAAACCGAAGTTAGAATTATGGGACCTGTTATTGGTGCTCATGTTGGACCAAGTTCTTTGGCATATGCCTTTGTTTCAGAAGAAAACAGACCTATTTAGTTTTTTAACTAAAAGGTTTAAGGAGATTATATGGTAAAATTAATTATAGATTCACCTGCTTGTGCTAGCAGGGAATTTGTTGAAGAAAACAATATTAAAGTTGTTAATCTAACTGTTTCGTTAAACGGAAAAACTAGGGAAGAAGGTTTTGAAGATAGTTGGGAAGAATTTTTTACCGACCTTAAAAATGGTGAAGATTTTCCTAAAACAAGTTTGCCTAGCCCCGATAGTTTTTTAACAGCTTTTGAAGAAGTTCCTGAAACTGACGATATTGTTGTTATAACAATTTCAAAAAGTTTAAGTGGAACCTATAATGCTGCTTGTGTTGCCAGAGATTTGTTTAAAAATCCGGAAAGGGTTTTTGTTGTTGATAGCAATCAATGTTGTCAAAGCGAATTATTGCTAGTTGAAGAAGTTGTTGAATTAATTAAACAAGGTTTGTCTGGTAAGGAAGTGTACGAAAAAGCACTGCTTATTGCAAGCAAAACCCGAATTGAATTTGTGCCAACCACAATGGAATATTTAAGAAGGGGTGGCAGAATTAGTTTGTTAAGTGCAACTTTTGCAAGCATACTAAACATTAAACCTATTTTAAGTTTTAAAAGTGGTGTGCTTACTTGTGCAAAAAAATGTTTAGGTGTTGGAAAAGCATTAAGCGAAATGGTTAAAAATGTTCCTACAAACCTTAAAAAGATTTATGTTTGTTATATTCACGAATCCGAAGTGCTGCAAACATTAATAGATAAAGTTAACCATGCACTAAACACAAACATTTTAGAAGCAAAAAAAATAGGACCTGTTGTTGGTAGCCACATAGGCATTGGTGCAGTTGGGCTTGCCACTTTGGAAAAATATTAAAAAATAAAAACACTCTGGTTTCAGGGTGTTTTTTGTTTGCAATAAATCTAGTTAGTTTTTAAATTAAGCAGTGTTATAATTCCGTTTTGTAAAACCGATTGCATATTGTTTAGTTTTTTATTAATTTCGGTTATGTTAACCAGGTTGTTTAGTTTTGCAATTTCGCCACTTGTAAAAACTGCAACGGTAATTAAATCGGTTAAATTGTTTGGTAACTGTTTTAAACTAAACTGTGGGTTTAGGTTTGGGTTGTTTGCAAGTTTTTTAATTAAACCTTTTCCTATTTCGGTTAAGGCAAAAACTTGGGCAGTGTGGTTTGAAAGGGTTTGTTTAACTGTTTGGTTTTTTACTAACTGATTAAAACAACTTAAACCACCACTAAATGTGGTTAGCCCACTTAAAACATTGGTTAAAGTTTGCACTGCTTGTTTTTGTGTGGGGTTAACTTTGCTTTCCGTTTTATTGTTGTTGTAAAAAGGGTTTAACCTTTCAAAATTGTTAACGGTTTTTTGGGGTTGCTCTTTTGTTTGCATTAAAACCGAACACAAACTAAATTCGTTTTGTTCTTCATAAAAAGTTGGATTGTAAAATATGTCTGTGTCTTCAATAGCGGTTTCGGGTTTAAAGTTGTAGGTTGTTTGGTTTTGTTTAACAAAATTCATTTTTAATTACACTCCTTGTTAGTTGTAATTACATATGCTTTTGTTTTAACATTTGTTAACACAATTTGTGTTTGTTTGTGTGGCTAACCACTAGTAGTTGTGTTTTTTGTTTTTCCGTTTTTAAATTACGGTGTTTTTGTTTTTAATTAAATCGTTTTTGGGGTGGGTTAATAAAACAAGATTTTTGGTTGTTGTTTAACAACAAAATATATGGTTAAAATAACCAAAATTTATATTATTAGTATAGTTTTTCAAATAAAAATTAAGCAGTTTGTTTTTGCTACTAAAAAAAATGGCTAAATTAGGCAACTTGTTCTGCTATTACCATAAATTGCCATGTTTAATGTTGCCGTTTATTATTAATAATAAAAGTAGAATATTGCTTTAATTTAGTTTACTTGAATTTCAAATTTCGGTATAATTCTAGTAGAAAATCTAAAAAATTACAAAATAGGAGAAGTAAAATGGATAGATTGAAAAAACTTAATGGGAGTATGATTGCTGCAATCGTGTTAAGTGTTTTACTTATCATGAGTGTAACAGCAGGTGCTACATTAGCTTGGTTTGCTAGCCGTGACAGTGCTACTGCAACACTAACAATGGGTGAAGCTGTAGTTGTAACTGTTGGTGAAGATTACAAACAAGGCGATGGTAACCTTGCTATGACATTACCGGTTGACCCTACTACAGGTGGTCTATTACCAGGTATGGCAATTACTCCAAACGTTCGTGTTCACTTACAAGAAAGTAACACAAATGCTCTTGTTCGTGCAAGATTTATTACTACTGTAGAATATCCTGCAAATTATATGGATGCCGCTTTTGAGGATACTGAAAAATATCCAGATTCTGGATCATATACAACAGGACAACCTGGAAAAGTAATTGATGACCAAGTTGTGTTAATCCCACCAGGAGACCCAGCTTATGATGATTCAAAAACACCTGCAGAAAACATTAAAGTAACAAACTACTATCATGTTTATGCTGGTAACATTGATTACATCTATTACGATTACTTAGGAAACGAAGATCCAGTTAAAACAAAGAAAAATGTATTCTTATCTCGTGTTCAAGTTCGTGATACCATTGCTGCAAAAATCGGCAAAACTGGTGCAGATGGAACACACACAATTAATGGTGTTGATATTTTAGTTACAGCAGAAAATGCTGCGATGGTTGAAATCCGTCAAAGAGGAGTTGACTTAACTAATGCAATTAACCGTGTATTAGCAGGTCAAAGAGGATTTGGTATTAACCCAGAAAATGGTGAAGTTGTTGATGCTGAAGGTGTTGGTGTTAAATACACTCGTAGAGTAGCAGATGGTTGGGCTTATCGTGATGCTGACCAATGTTGGTACTATTTAGGTAGCCAAACAAATGGTTTTGTGTTTACTGAAGGTGCAAATGCTACATATGACCCTGCAACAGATAAATATGCTAGTGAAGATGCATTAATTTCAACAACTCCTGCTGCAAAAGATATTACAGCTTACACAGCTACCCCTGTAGGTAATGTTACAGTTCAAAGACCAACATACACAGTTTGGGCTCCAACATTAGATAATAATACTGATAAAACAAGAAACTACTTAGGTGGTGCTAAAACCGATGCTAGATTAGACAGACATGCAAACGAAATGGCAGTATTACAAAATACTTCTATTGCATCTGTTGATTTAAGCCAAGGAAATGTTCAAATTGATTTCTTAACAAAAAGATTCGTTTTACCAACCTTTATTAATAACAACTATGCAAAAGCACAAATTAGCTTTAAATTTACAGTTGAAGCAATTCAAGATTACTTGATTGACCCACTTCAAGAAGCTACTTCTGCTGCAGACCGTGTTCCTAATAACTTGGTAAATGCAATTATGGTATTTAACAATGCATTCCCACAAAACCTTGTAGAAGGTGGTACACTAGCTGCTTTATCTAACATGGGTACTGTTGCTAACATTATCCCTGGTGGTGGAACAAGTGTTCAATGGGATCAAACAACTGGTACTGCTACTGTTTACTATGGTGATTCAACATTAGCTGCTTCTGGTTTAACTGCATTAACTGCTGGTGCTAATGGTGATTTCAGTTATAGTTATGGTTACTTATCAGATACTGATGTTACTGGTTCAAACATTAAAGGTTTCGGTACAAAAGTAGATGAATATGGTGATACAGTTGCTGACTATACAAAATCTGGTACATGGCAAAGAGGTACAGCAAGCTCAATTGGTGTAAACCCAGCTGGTACACTTGCTTAATAGCAATTAGTTAAAAATCATTT
>JAZNIS010000031.1:0-16672 GCA_045577635.1 Clostridia bacterium | reverse complement strand
AGTATTCCAAAAATTATATCTATATGCATAATTATACAAAAATATTTGTTTTTTATTTAAAATTTATTTTTAATTATTATATCACAAAATTATTATTTGTCAAACATATGTTCTATAAAATTATGTTATAAAAAATGGTTGATTATTTCAACCATTTAGTTTTTTTAATTCTAAAATAAATATGTCTTTTTTGCCATAATTTTGTTTTATTGTGTTTTTATTATTTTCAACATTTCCAATTATTGTTATTCCGTTGTTATTTGCATTAAAGTATGTAATTTTAAAGCTGTCGTAAAGTTCAGTTGATTGTTTGTTTTCAAATATTAAATTATAGTTTGTTATTGTGATTTTATTTAATTCTTCTGTTAAAACAACAAAGTTATTATTTAATAACAAAATATTATAATTGTTAATTTCTTGTTGTGTTACTTTTTTGTTAAAAAATATATCACCATGTTTGCAAAATGTTGTTACGAATAGGTTATTGTTGTTTTTATAAAATAGGTGGTAGGTGTTGTTGTTATAAATTAAATTAAAATTGTTTCCTGTTGATAATTCAACTGTTGTTTCTTTGTTAAAAAATAAATCTAATATTTCTAATTTTATCTTATTATTTTCATTCAAAACTAAAACTAGGTTTTCTTCGTTAATGGTAAATGTTTCAAGTTTACTATTTAAAAATTCTTTAATTATGTTTAATTTGTTGTTTATTATTGTTGCAATATAAACATTGTTGTTTTCTAAATAAAAAAGCAGAGTGCCGTTAAGGTATTCGCAAGCTAAATATGTTTTTTCAATTTTGTGATTTAAAGTTTGTTTTTTGTTTTGAATTAAATAGTGAAGTGTTGTTGTGTTTTGTTCGGTTTCTAAAATAATTGGTTCGGTTGAATTAATTATTTCACAGTTTTTATGTGTGCTTGTGTAAATTGTTTTTAACTCATTTGTTGTTAAATCAAATTTAATAACATTGTATAAGTTTGTTTTAACTAGTATGTAGAAACTATTTCCATAAAATATTTCGGCAATATATTTAACTTCATAATTTAAATTAATGGTATTGACTTTAATTGCTTTGCCGTTGTAATTACATATCAATATAAAAAGTGCAGTGTTATCTGTGCCGTTAAAGTAATATTCTTTACTGTTGGTTGTTCCAATTAAATAATAGTTTTCTAACTTATAAACAGCATTAACTTCGTCAGTGTTTTCGCCTCCAAAATTATTTTCAAATATAATGTTTTCGTTTAAACTTTCTCTGGCTGATTTATATTCAAACTTAACATTATTTTTAATTTCTTCGTTTAAATTGTTGTTTGAACTGCTTAATGTTGAATCGGTTTTGTTAATAGTTTTAACCGAAACAATTAATGCACACATAACAAAAATTAAAACACCTATTGAAATAAAATTTTTTATATTTTTTTTCATTTTTTTTTAACTCCCATTATAATTTTTTTAATTTTATCAAAAAAAATTTTTAAAAAGTTTACATTAGCAAAAGAAGTTAAAAATTGTTATTTATATAAAAAAAGCACCAAATAGTGCTTTAATTATTATTTATTTTTATTATTTTTCGTTTATACAATTTAAAATAACATTTAAAACAGCTGTTGTGCCATTTTTATGAAAATAAGGTTTTTGATTTTCCTTTATTTTGTTTGTTGAAATTTCTAATTCAGTTATTTTTTTAAGTAGGTTGGTTTCTGTTAAATTTTCTTGATTTAATGTTAAGGCAAAACCCTTTTTAGTAAAACTTTCAGCATTTAAAATTTGGTCGCCTCTTGAATTTCCTTTGGGTAAGGGTATTAAAAGCATAGGTTTGTTTAACACTAAAAATTCGTTAATTGCATTACTTCCGGCTCTGGAAATAACCATATCGGCAAGGGCAAAAAAGTTTTCTATATTAGGTGTAAATTCAATTTGAAAGTAATTATTTAGCTTAATTTTTTTGTTTAAATTACCTTTTCCTACTATATGAATTATATTATATTTTTTAATTAATTTTTCAGCTGTTTTAAAAATTATTTCGTTAATAGCTGTTGCTCCTAAACTTCCACCAATAACTAAAATAGTTGGTTTTAATGCAGTAAATTTACAACTTTTAAAAGCTGTTTGTCGGTTTCCTAAAAACAGTTCTTCTCTAATTGGGCTTAATGTAAAAACCCCTTTATTTCCTAAATTTTTTGCAGTTTCTTCAAAAGAACAACACATTTTTTTACATGTTTTTAAAATAAGTTTGTTTGCAAGCCCCAAATTAAAATCGCTTTCATGAGCAATTACAGGAATTTTTAATTTTTTGGCAGCAAAAGTAACGGGCACAGAAACATAACCACCTTTGCTAAAAACAACTGTCGGTTTTAGTTTTTCTAAAAGTTTTTTTGCTTCAAAATATCCTTTAAACAGTTTAAATGGAATTGTTAAATTTTTAATTGTTAAGCTTCTAATTAGTTTTACGGTTGTAATAGGGTAGTATTCAATTTCGGGGTGTTGTTTAATAATTTCATTTTCTATTCCGTTAAAACTTCCTATATAGTAAATTTTATCAAATTCTTTTTTTAATTTTGGTAAAAGTGCAAGGTTTGGCATTACATGTCCGGCAGTGCCACCACCACATAAAACAATTGTTTTCATTTTTAATTTTCCTTAACTTTTTTTAATTAATATATGAAAAATTTAGGAAAAATATTTTTAATTTTGCAAATAATTTTTATTAATTTAACTGTATAAATATGCAATAAAAATAAATATTATGCAATATTTTAATACAAATTTAATGCGAAAAAATGGCTATATTAATATATTATATATAATAAACAAAAATTAAAAAACATTTTACTTTTTATTTTTGTATGCTATACTAAAATGTAATGAATTTTTTGGAGGACTAATTTTGAGTACTGATTATAATAGTAAGGACATTATTGTTTTAGATGGTTTAGATGCTGTTAGATTACGACCTGGTATGTATATTGGAACAACAGGTGTAAAAGGAATGCATCATTTATTATGGGAAATTGTTGATAATGGTGTTGATGAATTATCAAACGGACATGGTAACAGATTAACAGTTACAATGCACACCGATAATTCAATTACTGTTACAGATAATGGCCGTGGTATACCTGTGGATAAACACCCTAAATTAAAAGTTAGTGGTGTAGAAGTTGTTTTCACACAACTTCATGCTGGTGGTAAATTTAACAATTCTAATTATGCATACTCTGGTGGTTTGCATGGTGTTGGTGCAAGTGTAACAAATGCTTTATCGGAATGGTTAAAGGTAACTGTTTATAAAGACGGAATTAAATACGGTATGCAATTTAGTGCTGTTCAAAAAGGTAAAAAGGTTGTTGGTGGTGTTCCAAAAGGTTCACTTAAAGCATTAGGCAAAACAAATATTAGTGGAACAGAAGTAACATTCTTACCAGATTCCAGAATTTTTGGTGATGCTGTTTTTGATTTTGATACTATTAACAAACGATTAAAAGAACTTGCCTTTTTAAATGGTGGAGTTGAATTTGTTTTAATTGATGAAAATGTTACTAGCGAAGAATCTAGAAACGGATATAAAACCAGAGTGTATAATTTTAAAAATGGTTTAACCGATTTTATTAAATATTTAAACGATGGAACAACTCCTGTTTATAAAGAACCTATTTACATTGAAGGTAAATCTGATTTAATTAGTATGGGTTGTGCTATTCAACATGTAGATAATTATAACGAAAACTTTTTCAGTTTTGTAAACAACATTCCAACAACCGAAGGTGGCACACATGAAGTTGGTTTAAAAACTGCAATTACTAGGGCTTTTAACGATATTGCTAGGGAACAAGGATTGTTGAAAGAAAAAGAACAAAACCTTATGGGCGAAGATTTTAGGGAAGGTATTACTTGTGTAATTTCTTTAAAATTAAAAAATGTTCAGTTTGAAGGTCAAACAAAAACAAAACTTGGTAACCCAGAAGTTAGACCAGAAGTTGAAAAGCTTGCATACGAAGGTTTAATGGAATTTGCAAGAGCTAAATCAAGCAAATCGGTTATTAACGAAATTATTAACAAAGCAAAAGGTGCAGCAAAAGTTAGATTGGCTGCAAAACATGCTAAAGAAACTGCTCGTAAAGCAAACAGTTTAGAAACTTATAGTTTAGTTGGTAAATTAAGCAGTTGCACAGGCAAAAATGCAATTATTAACGAACTATTTATTGTAGAAGGTGATTCGGCTGGTGGTAGTGCTAAACAAGCTAGGGATAGGCATTATCAAGCAATTTTACCTTTAAAAGGAAAACCTTTAAATGTTGAAAAGAAAAGATTAAATCAGGTTTTAGATAACGAAGAAATTAGAACAATTATTAGTGCTTTGGGTGCTGGTATTGGAACAGATTTTAAAATTGAAAATTTAAAATATCACAAAGTTATTATTCTTGCCGATGCCGATCAAGACGGTGCACATATTAGGGCAATTCTACTTACATTCTTTTATAGATATATGCGAGAACTTATTACCGAAGGTCATGTTTATGTTGGTGTTGCTCCACTTTATAAAGTTTATAAAAAGAACTTTACTGAATATGTTTACGATGATGATAAACTACAAGCCGCAATTAAAAAATGTGGTGCAGGATATCAAATTCAAAGATATAAAGGTTTAGGTGAAATGACAGCTGAACAACTATGGAACACAACAATGGATCCAGAAAAAAGAGTTTTAGTTCAAGTAACCCTAGAAGATATTGCTGAAGCTGAAAGAATGATTACTACATTTATGGGTGATAATATAGAAGCAAGAAAAGAATATATTAGCGAAAATGCTAACTTTAATAAAGAATCTGATTTTGAACACATTGGAGAAACTAATGGCTAAACGAAAAGATGAAAATTTTACACCAGAAGAAATGGAAGATTTAGGTATTATAGATAATCAAATTAGTGTTTTTGATGCAACTGAAAAACCAAAAAGAAAAACAAAAAAGGTTGAAGAAAAACAAATAATTGCTGAACCTGTTAACCTAAAAGAACCTAAAAAAGTTAAAGAAAAACCTGCTGTAACAAAGGAAAAAGAAAAACCTGTTAAAGTGGAACAACCTAAAAAAGAATTAAAATCGCTTGATAAAGTTGCTAGTTTACTAGATAAGGTATCAAAACAAACAAAAGTTACCGAAACCAAACCTGCTAAACCAGAACCTGTTAAAAGCACCGATGAATTAGAAGATGAAGAAGTTGTTGAAATTAACAGTGAACCAAGTGGCGAAGATGGTGAAGGCGAACCAACAATTAAAGCAAAGGGTAGAGTTAGCAAAAGAAAACAAGACCCTGCCTACACATCGCTTTTATCTGGTGGTGATGGTAGTGGTGTTGTTACTAAAAGTGTTGAGCAAGTAATTCACGAAAGTATGATGCCTTATTCGGAATATGTTATTTTAGATAGAGCATTACCAAGGGTTGAAGACGGTTTAAAACCTGTTCAACGAAGAGTTTTATATAGTATGCTAGAAGTTGGTGTTACACCAGATAAACCATATCGTAAAAGTGCAACCATTGTAGGAACTTGTATGGGTAAATACCACCCACACGGTGATAGCAGTATTTATCAAACAATGGTAAGAATGGCACAAGATTTTAATATGGGTATGTGTTTAGTTGATGGCCATGGAAACTTTGGTTCGGTTGATGGTGATGGTGCTGCTGCAATGAGATATACCGAAGCCAGATTAAGCCCAATAAGTTTGGAACTTTTAAGAGATATTGAAAAGAACACTGTTTCTTGGAGTTTTAACTTTGATGATAGCCGTAAAGAACCTGATATGTTACCTGGTAGATTTCCAAACTTACTTGTTAATGGTGCAACAGGTATTGCAGTAGGTTTAGCTACAAACATTCCTACTCATAACTTAACCGAATCAATTAATGCTGTTGTTGCTTACATTGATAATCCTAAAATTACACTTGACGAATTATTACAAATAATGCCTGGTCCTGATTTTTCAACAGGTGGCTACATTTTATCTAGTTCCGAATTTAACGAAGTTTATTCAAAGGGTAAAGGTAAAATTATTTGCAGAGCTAAATTAAGTGTTGAATCTACCGAAGGTGGAAAAAAGAGCATTATTATCACCGAAATTCCTTTTGGTGTTAACAAAGCAAATATGCTTCAAAAAATTGCTAAATTAAAAGAAGCAGACCCAACAAGTTGTTTAAGTAATGTTGCCGACATTGTTGATGAATCTGATAGGTTTGGAACAAGGGCAGTAATTAAACTTAAAAAAGATGCTAATGTTAAAGCAATTATTAAGTACCTTTATGCAAAAAGTGATTTACAAACTAACTTTAATGCAAATATGGTTGCAATTGCTGATGGCAAACCAAGACAACTAGGTTTACTTGATATTATTAAATATTATGTTCAATATCAAAGAAAGGTTGTTTATAGCAGAACAAAATTTGATTTAGATGCAGCCGAAAAAAGGAAACATATTTTAGATGGTTTATTAATTGCTATTAAAAATATTGATGCAGTTATTAAAATTATTAAAACCAGCAGTAGCACATCCGAAGCTAAACAAAGATTAATGGATAAATTTTATTTAACCGATGTTCAAGCACAAGCAATTTTGGATATGCGACTAGCCAGATTAACAAGTTTAGAAGTTAACAAACTTGTTAACGAACTTGAAAATTTGATTAAGTTAATTGCCGAATTAACAGCAATTTTAAACAGTGAAAAGAAACTTATGAATGTTGTTAAAAAGGAACTTAACGAAATTAAAAAAGCTTATGGTGTTCCTAGAAAAACACAAATTGTTTCTGATGAAGATAACGATGGAGAAATTGATGAAAAGTTTATTCCAAGTGCTCCAAAGGAAGATGTTCATGTAATTTGTTCGGAAGCAAACACTTTAAAAGTAGTTAATAAAAAGAGCTTTGATTTAGGTGTTAAAAAATTAAGTGCAAACCCAACATTGTTTGAAGTTAACAAATTAGATGTTGTTATGAGTAATGAAAAATGGGTTTACATTTTCACCAATTTAGGAAACTGCCATAAAATTAAAGTTAGCCAAATTCCACAAGCTAAATTAAAAGATAGGGGAACACCTGTTAAGAGTTTTGTTAAAAACTGTGCTGCAAACGAAAAAGTTGTTGCCATGTTTGACTTTAATGAAGACGATATGGAAGCAGAATTAATTTTTGCTACAAAACAAGGTTTAATTAAAATTAGCAAACAAAGTGAATATATTAGTGCTAAACAAACAATATCTGCAATAAAACTAAAAGATGACGATGAATTAATTTTTGTTGATTATGATAATCGCGAAAAAAGTTTATTAATGTTTTCACACGATGGCCTTGCTGTTAACATTATTAAAGATGATGTTGCATGTATAGGCAGAGTTAGTGCTGGTGTTAGGGGTATGGCATTAAACGATGGTGATTATGTTGTATCTTGTGCATTAGGTGGAGCACTAGCTTATTCAATGTTTACTTCTAATGGTTTTGCCAAAGTTATTAAGGAAAGTGAAATTGCCTTAACAAGCCGTGCAAGAAAGGGTATTAAAGTTATTAACGGTAAAAAATTAGATATTAAACTTTTATCAGTGTTTGAACTTAACAAAAACAGAAACTATGTTTGTATTTTAGAAAACAATAATTTAGTTTATGTTGAAAGTAAAAAATTAAGTTTAGAAAACCGATTAGGCACAGGTAAAACTGTTGTTGGTAAAGGTGGAGCTGATACTAAACAAGTTGTAACCTATGTTATAAGTGAATAATAAATAAAAACACATCAATTAAATTTGGTGTGTTTTTTTGTTATATTTTTTTAGTTTGAATAGTATTAATGGTTAATAATATTTAAACTTTTTTTGTTTTACAAAGTGATTGCTTTTTGCTTAAATTTCGCCAAAATAAGCCAAAATGTTAAGTTTGCATAGCTTTGGGAAATCAAAAAAATAGTATATTATTAAGGAGTGTAATATGCGATTTTTAGTTGTTAAATCAAAAACCATTAAGTTTGTGGTTTTAGTTTTGCTTTCGGCTATATTACTAGCAATTAATTTAGGCGATGGTGCAAATGCTACTGTTTTTTTAGGTTATGCACCACGAAAAGTTCCAATTTACTCGGTTTCAACGGAAGAAAAAAAGGTTGCCATTACTTTTGATTCTGCTTGGGGAGCAGATAAAACTTTAAAAATAATTGATATTTTAAAAGAGTTTGAAGTAAATGCCACATTTTTTTTGGTAGGGTTTTGGGTTGAAGAATATCCTGAAATGGTTAAGGCATTAAACGATGCTAACATTGAAATAGGAACACATAGCAATACTCATGCCGATTTTGTTAATTTAAGCGAAAGTGAAATGAAACTTGAACTTGAAACATCTGTAAATTTAATTAAAAACATTACGGGAAAATCGGTTGAATTGTTTAGAGCCCCTTATGGAAGTTATAACAATAAAGTTATTGAAACTACCGAAAGTTTAGGGTTAAAAACAATTCAGTGGGATGTTGACACTTTGGATTGGAAAGGTTTAAATGGGAATGAAATTTGCACCAGAGTTACTAATAAGGTGCAAAATGGTAGCATAATTTTGTGTCATAATAATTCTGACCATATTTTAACTGCATTACCTTTAATGTTGACCACATTAAAAAACATGGGATATACCATTACGAGTGTTGGCGATTTAATTTATAAAGACAACTATTACATAGATAATTTAGGAATTCAAAGAAAAAAGTAAATGGAGGATATAATGAACTTTGAACAAATGAACAACAATAAGGTTTATATTGCAGGAACTGTTGTAAACCAACCAAAATTTAGTTATGAGGTGTTTGGTGAGGGTTTTTATGAATTTGACCTAGAAGTAAAAAGATTAAGCGATGCAACCGATATAATTCCTGTAACAGTTAGTGAAAGATTGTTAAAGGAAGAAGATATTAAGGTTGGTAATAAAATTGCAGGAACGGGGCAATTTAGAAGTTATAATAAACTTGTTGAAGATAAAAGTAAATTAATGCTTACAGTATTTATTAGGGAACTAGTTCCTTACGATGAAACAATTAATCCTAATCAAATTGAACTTACGGGTTTTGTTTGTAAAGAACCCATTTACCGAACAACACCTTTTAAAAGGGAAATTACTGATGTGTTAATTGCTGTTAATCGCAGTTATAATAAAAGTGATTATTTGCCATGTATTGCATGGGGCAGAAATGCTAAATTTGTTAAAAATTTATCGGTGGGCGACAAACTAAATATGGTTGGCAGAATTCAAAGTAGAGTATATCAAAAAAAGGTTGACGACCAAGTTTTTGAAAAAACAGCATATGAAATTTCTTTAAGTAAAGTTTCTAAAATTGAAAAAGAAGAAAGTTTGGTTCAAACTGTTAATTATGAATATGTTAAAAACTATTATGCAAACTAAAAAATTTGCCTATGTTTGGTTGATTTTTAGTGCTATGCAAAAAAAATAAAAATGCTACAAAGTTGTAGCATTTTTTTTATTCGTTTTCGTTACTGCTTTTATATTTTGCATAAACAATTATTGAGGCAAATGCAATTAAAACTGCAACTGCCAATAAAATATAAGCACTAGTTAAATTAGGATTGTTATCAATTAACTTTAAGTTTTTAGTTAAAACAAAACCTTTAACTTCTTGTTTTTCTTCTGTAATTACAGTAACCAAAGTAAATTCTTTTGAAATGTCGTAATTTTCAACATAAACTTTTTGGTTGTTGTTTAGTTTCATAATAATAATTGATTTTTCGCTGTCTTCTAAATATAAGTTAACCATTTCGCCATCTGTTGCTAAAATTTCAGCATTAAGGTCTGGTAATGAAGTAATATCGGTTGCAGTAGCAAGTGTTACATCACAAGAGTTAACATATAAAATTTTATTGTTTTTTGTTTTAATTGCAAAATATTCAGAGTTATCAATACTAACTAAATTTAAGTTAACAACTGTTAAAATTGTGTCTAGTGGAACACTATCATAAACAAAACTGTTATTTCCATCTTTTAAAATGGTTGGCATTTTGTAAAGCTTAATGTTTTTATTTATTACAATATATTTTGTTTGTAATCCAATTAGTGGTTCGTTTACAGATAGATAATTTTTATTAATATATCCGTAAGCAAGTTTATTTTCTTTGTTATACATTATGTAATAACTATTTTCAATTTCATCTAGAACAAACACTTTTTCTTCTTGATTTAAATAATCACCAAGCCCTGTGTTATAAGGGTAGTTTGAAATAAATGTGTCATTTAAAACTATGCCACTTTTTAAAATTGTTTCTTGTGGTTGTAGTTCAAATGGGTTACATATTTGAGTAAATGAACTTAAATCGTTTACAAAGTTTTCTCTTGTTATTTTAATAAAATTACAATTTTCGTTATTGTAAGCAATTAATTCACCTGTAACCTTATTTAATCTTATAAGTGTTAGGTTAGTGGTGTTGTAGTTAATTGTTGATGATTCTTCTAAAATGTGGTTATTGTTTACAACTTTTGTTATACCTAAATTTGTTATACAGTATAAGTTTCCATAATAATCGCTTGTAAAATCGGTAAGGTTGCCTGTTAATGGTAATGTGCAAACTTCTTCACCTGTTAGTTCATATAATTTTAGTGTGTTTCCGTTTGAAATGATAATTGCATCATTTAAAATTTCTAATTTAGAGTTTGCTGTAAGGGTTAAATTTTCAATAACCACTTGTGGAATGTTTGTGTTGCTATTAATAATATATAATTTATTATCATTATAGTTTAAATAATAAACATTACTGTAAGCATCAACTTTTAAATCTGCAATGTTTGTGCCAATATTTATTTCAACAACATTGTTACCATTTTCTTTAATTAATTTATTATCAAAAAAATAATAATAAATTTGTTTATTAGATGATTGATAAAATTTAGGTGATTGTAAATTTGTTGCAGAGTATTTATCTAAAACAGTTATATTTTCATTTGTAATTTTTTGAATACGGTTGTGTTCAGTGTCGGAAATAAGTAGGGTGTTTTCATCAACAACATCAAAATCGTTAACCCCTTTAAAATAGCCATTTTCTAAACAATTAGAAGCAATTAAAACTTCAGCTGGGTTTAATTCGTTATTTTCAAAAGTGAAACCTTGAATATTTTTATTAATTGAATCTGCTACATATATTTTATTGTTGTAGTATTTAATATCAGTAATTTCACTAAATTCGCCTAGTTTAAAACTTTCACCACTAATTCTGTCGGTTATAAGGTGTTCAACAGGTTCAACCCTGTTTTCAATTTCTTTTAAAACATCAAAAATATGGTTTGTTTCATTTAGTAAAAAATAGTTGTTTTCGCCATTTGAAAATAATTCAAAGCTGGTGCAAGCAGTTGGTGGATATGTGTAACTAAAATCAAGTGGTGTAATTTCAACATTACCATGAATTGTTGAATTTTTAACCTTTAAAATATCATAGTTTAATCCATTAGCAACAAGTAAATAGGTGTAGGAATCGTTTAAGCAAAGTCCAATAACATTTTTACCAGAAATATCACAAGATGTGTGAATAGGGTAAGTTACAAAACTTTCTAATTCATTATTTGTGTTTGTGATTTGAATTTTTACAAAGTGTAGTTGAGTGCCTTTAATGTAGGAAATATATAAATCGGTTACATTACCTGTTGTTGTTTCAAATACATTAAATGCATCGCATTCAATATGTCCATCTTCATAGAAAAATAAAATTTCGGTGTTGTCTCTTAAAAACCTTAATTTGCCATCTGCTAAAAAGGTAACATAACTTTTGGTGTGTTTTAAGTTTGTTATGTTTTGATATGTTCCAGGTAAGGGTTTAGTTGTTTTTGTTGTTGTGTTAAAACAATTAATTCCGTTATCGTTAACATAATAAATTAAATCATTATTTATTGCAAATGAAGAAATATTACCAATATTATGTTGATTTTGACCTTCAAAAAAAGTCAACACTTCGGTTGATGTTTTGTTGGTTGTTGATTCGGCATAAACAGGTGTTTTTATGCTAAACATTAAACTTGAAACAATTAATAATGCACCAAAAAGAAACTTTTTCATTAGTACCCAAAACCCTTATATTTAATATATATAGTATATCAAATAATATAAGAAAATAACAATAAAAAAGACCTTATAAAATTTATAAAAAAAATTTTTTAACATTTTTAATTAAGTTAGGTAAATATGACATACTGTTGTCAGTTTATAAGTGATATTATAGAACAAATGTTCGGTAAATTAATTAAATTTGTGTCTTCGCCGTTCAAAATTGTACAAATTTAACATTTTTTTACAAAAATTAACATATAGTTTTGACTTGTTAAACATACCGACATAAAATGGTGGCAACAATCCACCAAAGGGGGAGCAAATGAAAAGAAATTTTGAAAATGAAATGTGGGGTAAAACATTACTTTCACTTTATAGGCACTTACACACTATGGCAAATTCAATTGATAACTTAATTAAACGAATAGGTATTAATTCTGCCTTTAACCATTCGGTTTATAATTCAACCATTAAGGATTCAAATAAAATTATTGAATTAACCGAACGAAAAATTAAAATTATTAACTTAAAGGTTATTGTTGAAAAAGGGTTAAACAATTTAAAAGAAAAAGATTTAAAAATTTTAGTTTTAGCTTATGTTGATGGTTTAAATTATAAAAAGATTATTGAATTGCTTGGCATAACTGAACGAACTTATTTTAGAAGAAAGGAAATTGCTATTGCTAATTTTAGTGAAAATTTGAGTTTGCTTGGTTACGATGCTAAAAAATTTAGTACTTATTTAAAAAGTGAAAATTGGATTAAAAACACTTATTATCAAATTATTAATAGCAGTGCAAGTAAGTTCAATAAAGCTCAAAACACAAAAGAACAATATAAACTAATTAAACTTGTTTTAAACGATTTTAGTTCGGCACCACTTACATCTTTTAGCTATTATTAATCTATAAATTTTCTTCATAAAAATCTTCGTAATTATTAACTTTATTTTTTAATTTTTTAGTACTATGCAAATTATTAATTTTGCCTTTTTTAGGGCAATATAGCATTACTAAAATAAATATACATGGTATTAAAGTTAAAAATATAATTATTAAACAATTTGTGTTTGAAATGGGGTTTATGGTTGTGTAATTACTTCCTAAAAATTCGGTTACAATTTCGGTGTTAGGTTTTACTTCTGTAATAGAGTTAGTGTAACCAGAATAAATATAACCTATGTTTCCGTTGTAGCTAGTTAAGTACCAAACCGACCCAGAAAAATCAACAGCTTCTTCGCCTATAATTTTCCCTAAATAATCTAACTTTGTATTTGCAGGAATTACACAAATTGTGTTGTTAATTGCCGATTTAACTTGTGGTAAATCTCTTAAATAGCAATTAGAATTTCCTGTTTTAAAAGTAACCGAATTAGGGTAAGGGGTTTTAGGAATTTCGTTTACTAAACATACATCAGTTTTTTTAACATAACCATTAATTCCGTTATATTCAACTTTATAATAATTTTCGTTGTAATCAGAAATCACTTTAACAAAATAACTTTTTTCTAGGTAACACCACTTATTAAAATTATTATCTAACTCAGCACTTTTATATAAAAAAGTGTTTGAGTTTTTTATTTGTGCAAAATGGCTTGTTTCGGCAAAAATTTCGTTTTTTCCAACAATGAAAAAACAACTTAAAAAAGCAATTAAACTTAATGTTATTAAAAATAATTTATTCGTTTTTTTTATCACATTATTAGTATAAACCAAATTATTACTTTTAAAAAAATTTTTATTTTTAATAATTTTATCTAATTTAGGGGGAATATGAAAAATATTGAATTAAAAGCAGAGTTAATAAAAAAGTTAGATGACATAACAAAGGAAATTATTAGAAGAAAAAAGAATAACAATTTAAAAAACTATAACACAGGTAAATTAATTCATAATAAGCAATTAGATTTTCATAAATGTAACAAAAAAAATAGATGGGTGTTTGGTGGCAACCGAAGTGGAAAAACCGAATGTGGAGCAGTTGAAACTGTTTGGTTGGCAACTGGTACTCATCCGTTTAAAGAAAATAAAAAGAATATTTCTTGTTGGGTTGTAAGTTTATCTAGCCAAGTGCAAAGAGATGTTGCACAAAGCAAAATTTTATACTATTTAAACCCCGATTTAATTGTGGATATTGTTATGAGCCAAGGTAAAAAAGAAGCCCCTTATTTAGGGGTTATTGATACAATTATTGTTAAAAATGCTTTGGGTGGAACTAGTAAAATAGGATTTAAGAGTTGTGACCAAGGCAGAGAAAAATTTCAGGGTACAAGTTTAGATTTTGTTTGGTTTGATGAAGAACCACCTTTTGATGTTTATTTAGAGTGTAAAATGAGGGTTTTAGATAAGTGTGGTCAAATTTTTGGAACAATGACACCGTTAAAGGGCTTAACTTGGGTTTATAACGAAATTTATTTAAATGAAAAAAATAGTCCTGATGTTTGGTGTGAATTTATGAGTTGGGAAGATAATCCGTTTTTAAATAAAGAAGAAATTGAATCGTTTTCTAATTCATTAAATCAAGATGAGTTAATTGCTAGAAAATATGGAAAATTCTCTGGTTTTGGTGGTTTGGTTTATTCTGAATTTGACGAATCTGTTCATGTTATTGAACCGTTCACAGTGCCTACCGATTGGTATGATTTAATTAGCATTGATCCAGGGCTTAACAATCCGTTAAGCTGCCATTGGTATGCTGTTGATTATGATGGAAATGTTTATGTTATTGCCGAACATTACGAAGCAAAAAGAGATATTTTATATCACAGCAAAAAAATTAAAGAAAAGTGTAAACAGTTGGGTTGGAAAACATTATCTAATGGAAATTATTATGCCTTAATTGATAGTGCTGCAAATCAAAAAACTTTGTCGGGAGTAAAAAGTGTTGCCGAATTATTTTATGAACTTGGAATTACGGTAAACACAAAGGTTAATAAAGATTTATTTTCGGGCATTCAAAGGGTTAAAAGTTATTTAAAAAATGCAAACGGACAAGCAAAACTATTTATATTTAAAAATTGTGTAAATTTAATTAGGGAAATTAAAGGTTACTTTTGGTCGGATTCTGATAATCCAATAAAAAAAGATGACCATGCATTAGATGAATTGCGATACTATATTCAATTTAAACCAGAAACACCTATTAAAAAACTAGAAAAAAGTTTGGTTCAAAAAGATAAAGATAGGTTAATAAAACAATTAAAAATGGCTAAATATGGAACTTAATGAAAAGTTAAAGAAAACCCTAATTAAAAAAGCAACAGGGTTTAAAGTTGAAGAAGCAGTTTATGAATATGGTATGCAGGAAGATGAAGTTAAACTTTTAAAGAAAAAGGTTTCAACAAAATATTATCCACCCGATTTATCGGCAATTAATATGTTGCTTTCAAGTAAGGAAACAAACTTAAAAAATTTAACCGATGATGAGTTGGAACAAGAAAAACAAAACATTTTAAATTTATTAAAGGAGTTAGAAAGTGGAAATTAAAAATTTAACAGCAAAAATTAAATGTGATTTATCTGGTTGTAAAAATGTTGCAAATTATTCGGTTGTAACATCCGATAATAGCAAACATAATTTAAATATTTGCAACAGTTGTTTGCAGGAATTACATAATGTTATTTCAAAGCAAATAACACCTAAAAGTATTAAAAATATTTATCAAAAAGGGGAAACTAATGGCAAATCAAAAAAATAAAGATAATAACGATATTGTTTTAGAAATTATTGAAGATTTTAAGTTAAGGCAAGAAGAGAGAAAACGATATGAAGCAAATTGGCAATTAAATATTAATTTCTTTTTAGGAAATCAGTATTGTGCAATAAATTCAAATAACGATGTGGTTGACTTTGAGAAACAGTTTTTTTGGCAAGAGCGAGAAGTGTATAACCATATTGCTCCAATTATTGAACAAAGGTTGTGTAAATTAAGTAAAGTTAGACCTACTATGACGGTTATTCCGTTTACCGATTCCGATAACGATATTAGTTGTGCAAAAGTAAGTAAAAACATTTTAAAAGCAACTAGTTATAGGGTTAATTTAAGTAAAATTATTTCGGAAGCAACAACTTGGAGTGAAATTTGTGGAACTGTTTTTTATAAAGTTAGTTGGAATAATTTAATTGGTGATGTTGTTGGAGTTTTAGATAGTGGTGAAAAGCTTAAAATGGGTGATGTTCAAATTGATGTTGTTAGTCCGTTTGAAATTTTTCCGGATAGCAACACCTATTCTAAACTAGAAGATGCTAAAAGCATTATGCATGTTAGAGCATATCATGTTGATACAATTAAGGATTTGTGGGGAGTTACGGTTGAAGGAAAAGATATTGATGTGTTTAGTTTAGATAATGCTAATTTAACAGGTGGTTTGGGTTATTACGGCAAAGTTAACAAAGCAGGTAAAGGAATTAAGAAAAATTCAAATTTGGTAATTGAAAAATATGAAGCTCCAACAACAAAATATCCTAACGGTAGGTTAATTATTGTTGCAGGCGATAAGTTGGTTTATATGGGTGAACTACCTTATATTAATTTATCAGAAAACAAAAGGGGTTATCCTTTTATTACACAATGTTCAATTGTTAATCCTAACTGTTTTTGGGGAA
>JAZNIS010000030.1:0-4076 GCA_045577635.1 Clostridia bacterium | reverse complement strand
GCTATAACGAAGAAACAAATAAAGTTGATTTTATTTCTACTGCTAATGAAAAAAGAATTTTTTTCAGTGCACCAAAAAGAAGGGTGTTGCCTGAAACCAAAGAAATTATTAACTTGTATTATAAAGTTAATCTTTCCAATTATAAAAACTTGTTCCTAGAAGGCAATTCAAAAAATTCAGTTCAAACAATTTTAAGTTTAAAAACACCAAGCGAAAAGCATTCTCTTTCAACCGATGTTATTAGTTTTTCAGGTCAAACCAGATATATTTAATTTTGTTAATGTAAACTACATAAAAATTTAAATAGGGCAACTTTTTGCCCTATTTTGTTTTTAAAATAAACACTTGATTTTAATTGTTGTTTGGTATATATTTTTATTGTTGCAATCACTTTTAAATTTGTAACTATTAAAATTATATAAATTGTTTTATTTATAGTAAGTTTTATATTGTTGTTTATAATGTGCTGCGGTGTCAGAGTGGTTGAATGTGTCGGTCTCGAAAACCGATGTACTGCAAGGTACCGAGGGTTCAAATCCCTCCTGCAGCGCCAAATTAAAAAGCAGGTGAAAAACCTGTTTTTTGTTTTATTTATTAAACTAGTTTTTGTTATTGGTTCATTTTATTAGTTGTAAAAATGTTGGTGTGATATACTACAATTACTATAAAAGTTTAAAGGACCGTTTTATGGAAATTAAAATTATTGAAGAAAACGATTTTGAAGAATTGCATAATATGATTGCAAAAACTTGCAGGGAATCGTTTAAAATTTATTATCCTAAACCTTACATTGAAAAAACCATTGAAAGTTTAAGTGTTGAAGCTTTAAAAAATAGGGCTAGTTGGACAAATTTTTATGTGGTTAAAATTGAAGGTAAAATTGTTGGCTGTGGTGCTATTGGTGCTTATTGGGGAAGTTTAACCGAAAGTAGTTTATTTACTATTTTTGTAGATCCTGATATGCAAGGCAAAGGCATTGGTAAAAAAATAATTGAAACTTTGGAAGCTGATGATTTTGCAAAAAGAGCAAACCGAATAGAAATTCCTGCCGGAATTGTTGCTATTCCATTTTATAAAAAGATGGGATACGATTTTAAAAACAACGAATTAGTTTATGAAAATGGACATTTTGCCCTAGAAAAATTTTTAAAAAAGTAAAAGGTGAAATAATATGAATAAAATTTTTGGGTTAAAGCACATTATTATAGTTTGTGTTTCGGTGGCATTAATAGTGGGGTTGTTTTTCCTATCTAAAAAATTTAGATTTGAAACTCTTTGCAAATTTATGTTTGGTTTAGCAATTGTTTGTGAAGTGGTTAAAGTGTTTGCTTATGTCATTATGAACGAAGAAAGGTTGGGTGGTATTTTACCAAAATCGGATTTACCATTTCAATTATGTTCAATTCAATTAATATTTTTTGCAATTTTAATTTTTAGTAAAAACGAAAAAATTAAAAAATGGCTATATAGTTTTATGTTGCCAAGTTGTTTGTTTGGTGGAATTGCTGCAATTTTAATTGCAACTTCTTCATCTTTAAATGTTTGGGTAATTACTTTTCAGTATTTCTTTTATCACATTGGTTTGGTTGTTTTTGCACTTAATTTATTTACCCGTAAGGAAATTAGTTTTGATGTTTCCGATTACTTTAAATGTTTAATATTTTTAGGTGGAATATTTATGTTTGCAATTTACATAAACAGCATTTGCTATGATGGTGTTAGCACTGTAAACTTTATGTATGTTGTTGACCCACCACAAAAAGGATTACCTTTCTTAAACGAAGATAGTGGCTGGTTAGTTTATATGTTAAGATATGCGGCACTTGTTTTAGTGTGCATAACAGGTTGTTATATTAAACATATTATTACAGCAATTAAAACTGCTGTTAAAAACAGAAAATCAGTTAAAGTTTTTGCTGAAAACACAGAAGATGAAACAACAGAAAATGGCGAAGAAAACAAATAATTTTAAGGGGTGTTAATTGTGGGAGTAGATGTAAAT
This sequence comes from Clostridia bacterium, assembly GCA_045577635.1. Taxonomy (GTDB): domain Bacteria; phylum Bacillota; class Clostridia; order Christensenellales; family UBA1242; genus UBA6345. The sequence continues at coordinate 2,074 of JAZNIS010000030.1, read as the reverse complement.
TTTACAGCTAAAAACGAAAGGTTTAATATGCGAGTTGCAGCTTGTATAACTTGCAAAAACAAAGTTCTTTTGCAAAAAGATGATAGGCAAACTTTTTGGAATATGGTTGGTGGTAGGGCACAAATAAACGAATCAACCGATGAAGCAATTGCTAGAGAAATTAAAGAAGAATTAGGGTTGGATATTAGCAACGGAAAGTTAATGGTTGTTGCTGAAAACTTTTTTAATTGGCAAGGAAATAATGTAACCGAATTATTATTTGTTTATCATGTTGAATTAAATGAAGTTTTTGTTGAAATGCTTGAAGGAAATAGGGTGGTAGATAAACCAGAAGAAGTGTTAAAGTGGTTTGATGTTAAAGAACTTAAAAATATTGAATGTAAACCACAACTTATTTACGATTTGCCAAAACTTTCTAAAACTGAAATTACACACATAATTAATAAATAGGTTGTTAAAGGAATTAAAATGACAAACGAAGATATTTTAAAAGTAATTAAATTCCATAAACTTTGCACCAAATTAAAAAATTTAGAACGAACAGGTTGGAAAATTTGGAAGGTTGAAGGAACAAGGGTTGAAAGTGTTGCCGAACATGTTTTTGGTTGTTGTATGTTAGCTGTTGCAATTATGAGTGCAAATAAAAACCATGGACTTGATGAAAACAAGGTTTTATCTATGCTAACACTTCATGAATGCGAAGAAATTTTTATTGGAGATATGGTGCATTATCAGGGAAAGGTGTATGAAAATAAAACTGAAATTAGTAAACCTTTAACAACCAAATTTTTTGCAGAGTTTGGGTTGCCAAACAACTTTAAAGATTTACTTGATGAATTTGAATGTGGAGAAACGGATGAGGCAAAATTTTGTTTAAAAATAGATAAATTAGAAGCTGACTTACAAGCATATTTATATGAAGATAACATTAACTATGAAAAAGTTAACAAAGAAATCTTTGAAAAAGAATCCATAAAGAAGGCAATTAGCGAAGGTGGAACTTGTTTGGGTGATTATTTTTCAAATAACGATTCAAGGTTTTTTGATGATGATTTTAAACAAATTGTTGCTATTGCAAAGGAATTTTATAAAAAATAAAAAAACACACTGATTTAGTGTGTTTTTTTGTTTTTGTTATACTTTACTGAATTGGCTATTATATAGGTTATAATAGAAACCTTTTTTAGCTAGCAATTCTTTATGAGTGCCTTGTTCAATGATGTTACCTTTGTTCATAACCAAAATTAAATCGGAATTAATAATGGTTGAAAGTCGGTGAGCAACAACAAAACTTGTTCTGCCTTGCATCATTGTGTTAAATGCTTCTTGAATATGCATTTCAGTACGAGTATCAATGTTAGATGTTGCTTCGTCTAAAATTAACATAGGTGGTTTTGTAAGCATAATTCTTGCAATACAAATTAATTGTTTTTGTCCTTGTGAAAGGTTGTCGCCACCTTCTAAAACCATTGTGTCGTAACCTTTTTCTAGGGTTTGAATATAATCGTGAGCATGTGCTAGTTTTGCTGCTTTAATAACTTCTTCATCACTAGCATCTGGTTTTCCATATTTAATGTTGTCTTTAATTGTTGCATTAAATAGCCAAGTATCTTGTAAAACCATGCCATATTTTTCTCTTAAACTTGCACGGGTAATTTTTGTTATAGGTTTATTTGAAACTAAAATGTCACCATTGTTTAAATCATAAAATCTCATAAGTAGGTTAATCATTGTGCTTTTTCCACAACCTGTTGGCCCTACAATTGCAACTTTTTGACCTTGCTTAACTGTTACATTAAGGTTTTCAATAAGTTTTTGGCTTGGAACATAACTAAAATATGCATTTTTAATTTCAACTTCGCCATTACAAGTTTCTAAAACTTCGTTGTTAGCATCGCTAACTTCATTTTCAATATCTAACACATTTACAACCCTACGGGCTGATGCAAACGATGCTTGAAGGTCGCTAAATATGTCGCTAATTTCGTTAAATGGTCTAATGTATTTGTTTGCATAACTTAACATAACTGAAATGTTACCAACTGTCATTGTTCCGTTAATGGCACTAACAGTT
>JAZNIS010000029.1:0-6995 GCA_045577635.1 Clostridia bacterium | reverse complement strand
CTTCGGCACCAAAAAAGAAACGAACCAATTACGGTTCGTTTTTTATTTGTTTAAATAGTTAATAATTAATTGTTTTAATTGGATTAATTCTTCTTTTAATGTTGATGCACCGGCAGTAATTCCAATTAAGGTGTTTTTATTAATTTCAATGTTGTTGTTTTTTAACTCTTCGCTAAAACTGTTAATATCTTCAATAAAAATGCTAGGGCAGTAGGAACTTACATTTTTAAATAATTCCTTTGTGTTGCTAGAATTTTTTCCGCCAACAACAATCATAACATCGCAGTTTTTTGCTAGTTCAACTGATTTGTCGTTAATAATTTTTTGTGCAAAACAAATTGTGTTTTGAACTATTAACTCACAATTGTTTTTTTCTAAAATTTGTTGCACTTTTTTAGATAGTTCTTCAAATTTATTTATGTTAAAAGTTGTTTGGCAAACCAAATAAAATTTTTCATTTTTAATATTAATAAGTTTACTTAAATCATCTTCGGATTCAATTATAATTCCAGCATTTAAGCACCAACCTTGTGTGGCTATAACTTCTGGGTGAGTTTGTTTTCCAATAATTATAATTTTGTAGCCATTTAACATATATTCTTGTGTTAAATTATGTATTTTTTTAACATTTACACAGGTGCAATCTTTAAATTTAATGTTGTGTTTATTTAAGTATTCAAAGGTTTGTGGTGGCTCACCATGTGCTCTTATAATTGCAACGGTGTCTGGTTTAATTTCGTTTATATCTTCTGTAAAATTTGCACCTAAATTTTTAAGGGTGTTATTAACCGTTTTATTGTGCACAATTTCCTTAAATAATGTTACTTTATTTCCGTTATTGAGTTCTGTTTTTGCTGTGTTAATTGCTGTTAAACAGCCATTACACAATCCACATATTTCACAAATTTTTATATTTTCCATATCTTATTATATTGTTTTAATTTTTATAAAATTCTTATTTTTCTTTACCTTTGTTTAGTGCTTCAATTGTTTTTACAAGTGTTGGCATTTCAGCTGCTAAAATATATTGTTCATCATCTTCATCGGCAGGGCAAATTGGGTCTTTAATTTCAAAACCAACTTTTTTATACAGATTTATAGCCGGTTGATTAATTTTGTCAACGGAAATACTCATAACTTTTGTTTCGCCTTGTGCTAAATAGTGTTTACAAGCAGTGTAAATTAAGTTTTGTGCAACACCTAATCTTCTGTAATTAGGTGAAACAATTAAATTTACAACAAAAACACTGCCGTTTCTTCGTTTAGATTGTGGGTTTGTAGCAATATGTGCAATAATTTTGTTAGTGCTATTATCAACACAAACAAAATTTACATCTTTTTTATCTTCAACATAAATTTGTTTAATAACTTCGGCAGGGTATGGTTCGTTTCCACTAAATTCAACTTCAAGCACTTGTTTAAATTGTTCTGCTGTTACGGTTTCTTGTTTTAGTTGTTCGTATCTAAAAATGTTATTCATAAAACTTCTCCTAATTAATTTAATAATAACAAAAATTTTATTATCAGTAAATTATAAAGTTGGTTTTGTGGTGTAAAGTTAAAATTTGTGTTAAAATATACTTAATATGTTGGGTAAAATTTTTGAAACAAAAAATTTAATATTAAAAACAGCAAATTTAGAAGCTTGTTTATCGGCTCATAACAATATTTTTGTTTATGAAGAATGTGCAAAATTTATGTTATGGCGAGTTTCTAAAACAACCGAAGAAACCAAATTAAAAATTGAAAATTGGTTAACAACTTTTAAAGGTGGTTTAACATATTTTATTTTTGAGAAGGGAAGAAAAGAAGTTGTTGGTTTTTTATTTGCTTATAAAATAAATGATTCAACCCTGGGAGAAATTGGTTTGTGTATTGGCAAAAATTATTTTGGAAAAGGGTATGGTTTTGAAGTTATGAATTCTGTAATTTTAGAACTTAAAACCGTGGGGATAAGCAAAATAATATATTCGTGTTTTGTTGAAAACGAAGCATCTAACAATCTAGCAAAAAAGTTGGGCTTTAAGTTTGATTGTGTTAAAGATAGGTTTGTAAATAAATACGACAAAACAATTAAAGAAAATTATTATATTTTAGATATATAATATTATTATAAATTGCCTAAATATAGGGAATTATTAAAACAAATAAAGTACTATGCAAAGTGAGATTTTTAATGGAAAAATTTGTTATTATTGATGGAAACAGTTTAATAAATCGTGCATTTTATGCCTTACCACAACTTGCTAATTCGGAAGGAGTTATTAGTAATGGTGTTTTTGGTTTTACAACAATTTTAGTTAAAATTATTAACGAAATTAAACCCAAATATATTTGTGTTGCATTAGATTACGGTAAATATAATTTTAGAAAAGATATTTTTGCTGATTATAAGGGAACTAGAAAACCAACACCACCAGAGTTAAAAAATCAATTTCCTATTTTAAGGGATTTGTTAAAAAGTATGGGTGTTACTTATATTGAGCAAGAAGGCATTGAAGCTGACGATATAATTGGCACACTAACTAAAAAATATAACACCGAAAACATTATTGTTACAGGTGATAAAGATAGTTTTCAGTTAATTAATGATAACACTTGGGTAATGTTTACTAGAAAAGGTGTAAGTGAAACAATAAATTATAACACCGATCAATTATTTAACGATTATGGTTTAAAACCATCACAAATAATTGATTTAAAAGCTTTAATGGGTGATGCTTCTGATAATATTCCGGGAGTTAGTGGAGTTGGTGAAAAAACTGCACTTGGTTTACTAGATAAATTTGTAACAGTTGAAGGTGTTTACGAAAACATTAATAACATATCAGGTAAATTAAAAGAAAAACTTGCCGAAAATAAAGATATGGCATTTTTAAGTAAAACATTAGCAACAATTAAAACCGATTGTGAAATTGATTATGAATTAAAAGATTTTGAATATAGTTTTCCGTTTGATAACGAAGTGCATAAATTTTTTAGGCAATATCAATTTAATTCATTACTTAAAAAACCTGAATTATTTTCCAATATTGTTGCCGATGAAGTAACCGAAAAAATTGAAAAAGTTGTAATTTCAAATCTTTCTCAATTAGAAGAATTAAATAAGCAAATTAAAAAAGAAAAGAAATTTTATTTGTGTTTAGACGATTGTTTCAGTTTGTTTGTTGGCAACACCGAATATAATTTAAGCCAAAGTTTTGATTTGCTTACACCACAAATTGAAGTTAGTGATGTTTTAAATGGTTTAAGTGAAGTGTTGTTAGATGAATCAATTGAAAAAACCGTTTTTAATTGTAAGGGGATTTTGCACAAATTAAGCAATTATGGTTTAACAATTAAAGCCGTTAATTTTGATGTTTTAATTGCTAGATATTTGGTAAATAACAACAATAAATCAATTATCACTTTAACCGATTTGTTAAACGAAAGTGGAATTAACAATAATTATTTAGCTTATAACTTAAAAGGTTTGGAATTAAATTATAGACAAAAATTAGATGAATATAATTTAAATAGTTTAATGTTTGAAGTTGAATTGCCGTTAACCTATGTTTTGTTTGATATGGAAAAAACAGGGTTTAAAATTGATCAGCCAGAACTTTTAAAATTAGATGATAAGTATGCTGAAGAATTAAAAGATTTAACACGGGATATTTACTTACTTGCAGGTGAAGAGTTTAACATTAATTCTCCAAAGCAGTTAGGTGAAATACTTTTTGATAAACTTCAACTATATATGGGTAATAACAAGAAAAAAAGTACAGGAATAGATGTTTTAAATTCATTAAAAAACGATCATCCAATAATTGAAAAAATTATTAGATTTAGGCAAATTAGCAAACTTTACACAACCTATGTTAAAGCATTTGAAAATTTAATAAATAAAAATACAGGCAAAATATATACCACCTTTAATCAAACCTTAACTGCAACAGGTAGGTTAAGTAGTTCCGAACCAAACCTACAAAATATTCCTGTTAAAACCGAAGAAGGTAAGGCACTACGAAAAATATTTGTGCCAACTAATAAAAATGGTTACATTGTTTCTGCCGATTATAGCCAAATTGAATTAAGATTACTTGCTGCATTTAGTTTAGATCCACAATTAATTAAAGCATATAACGAAAATAAAGATATTCATGCGGCAACAGCTAGTCAGGTGTTTGGTGTTAAACTTGAAGATGTTACTAGCCAAATGCGAAGAGATGCAAAAGCAATAAATTTTGGAATTATTTATGGTATTTCCGATTATGGTTTAAGCCAAAATATTGGAACAACCAGAAAGGTTGCAAAAGATTATATTGATAAATATTTTATGCAATATCCTTCTGTTAAAAACTATATGGATAAAAATGTTAATAGTTGTAGGGAAAAGGGTTATAGCAAAACATATTTTAACCGAATTAGATTTATTCCTGAAATTAATAGTTCAAACTTTAATGTAAGGCAATTAGGTGAAAGGGCAGCTATGAATATGCCACTTCAAGGAACTGCAAGTGATATTATTAAAATTGCCATGATTAAAGTGTTTAACCGAATTAATGCTGAAAAATTAAAAAGTAAATTAATACTACAAATTCATGATGAATTAATTATTGATTGTGAACCTGATGAGTTAGATGCTGTTAGCAATATTTTAATTGAAGAAATGGAAAGAGTTGTTGATTTACCTGTTAAACTTTCGGTTAATGTTAGCACCGGAACAAATTGGTTTGAAGCAAAATAATAATTAAAATCCGCCATCAAAAAGTGGTGGATTTTTTTAGTTTGATTTGCTTATATTTGTATATTACAAAAAAACAAGCATAATCTAATTATATGAAGAAACAGTTGTGGTTAGTTGTTGTTGGACTAGTAATAATTAGCATAATAATTTTTGGTTTAATTTTTTGGTATGTTTTATATCCTGTTAAGCACCGAATGATTATTGAAAAGTATAGTGAAATATATGCTTTACCACCAGAACTTATATGTTCAGTTATAAACACTGAAAGTAATTTTAATAAAACAGCAGAAAGTAAAGTGGGTGCTAAGGGGCTTATGCAATTAATGCCAAATACTGCACAGGAAATTGCAAACAAACTGCAAGTAAAAAATTACACAGATGAAATGTTATTTTCGCCTGATATAAACATTAGGTTTGGTTGCTATTATTTAAGTTATTTGCTTAATATGTATAACGGAAATTTGGTTAATACGGTGGCGGCTTATAATGCTGGTTTTAATAAGGTTAACTTATGGCTTAACTCTTTAGAATATTCGGTTAATGGCGAAGTGATAAATCCACCAATTGCCGAAACTAAAAACTATATTTCTAAAATTTTAACTGCATTAAAGGTGTATAAGGTTAGATATTAGTTGTTTTTACTGTGTTGTTCCGTTATTTTTTGTTAAATTGCTTACATTTTGCTAATATTTTGCATTGACTTAAACAGTAATTTCTAGTAAACTAGAAAGAGCAAAAATTTTGTTATTTAATCGGAGAAAAATATGGAACAAAATACTACTGAAAATTTATACAAAGAAACAGATATAAGACAAAAAAAGATTGATGATTTAAAACAAGAGGGAATTAATCCTTATGCTGAACGATTTGAAGAAACTCACAACATTTCTAAAGTTAGAGAAATGAATGATGGCGACACAGTTTCTGTTGCTGGTCGTATGACATTCCGTCGTACTTTTGGAAAGTTTATGTTTGTACAAATTACTGATGTTTTTAATAAACTTCAAGTAAGTTTAAGTGTTAACCAAATTCCTGAAGATAAATATAAATGGTTTAACAACTTTGTTGATATTGGTGACTATGTTGGTTTTACCGGAACAATTTATCACACAAAAACAGGTGAATTAACAGTTCAAGCAGATAGTTATAGCTTGCTAGCAAAAGCTAAAAAACCACTACCAGAAAAATTCCATGGTTTAACAGATATTGAAACTCGTTATCGTCAAAGATATTTAGACCTTGTTATGAACGAAGAAAGCCGTAAAGTTTTAGTTGGTAGAAGTAAACTAGTTTCTTTTATTAGAGATTATTTACAAAAGAATGGCTTTTTAGAAGTTGAAACTCCAATTTTACAAGGTGCTGTTTGTGGTGCTAGTGCTAAACCATTTTTTACACATCATAATGCATTAGATAAAGAATGTAATTTAAGAATTGCTCCTGAAGTTTACCTAAAACAAGTTGTTGCAGGTGGATTCCCAAGAGTATTTGAAGTTGCTAAATGCTTCCGTAACGAAGGTATGGATGCTTCTCACTTACAAGAATTTACACAAGTAGAATGGTATTGCAGTTATTGGAACTTTGAAGATAATATTAAATTCTATACAAACTTTATTCGTGAACTTGTAACATATATGCTTGGCAAACCTGAAATTGTTATTGGTGAAAAAACTTTTGTTTTACCAGAAACATTTAAAAGAGTTAATTATGTAGATACAATTAACGAAATTTTAGGATTTAATGTTTTAGATTTCCCAGAAGTTGAAGATTTAAGAGCTAAAGTAATTGCAACTAAAATGTTTGATGCTGATGAAGTTGATTATTTAAAAACTTGTGGTGCAATTATTGACTATGTTTATAAAAGAAAAATGAGACCTGAAATTGTTGAACCAACAATTTTATACAACTATCCAGCTTGTTTAGTTCCACTTGCTCGTAGAAGCGATAAGGATCCTAGAATTATTGAAATGTTCCAATTCCTAGTTAATGGTGAAGAACTATGTAAAGCTTATTCAGAACTTGTTGACCCAGATATTCAAAGAGAAACCTTGGAAGAACAAGCAAAAGCAAAAGCTATGGGTGATGATGAAGCTATGGATATTGATGAAGATTTCTTACTTGCTATGGAACAAGGTATGCCTCCGATTAGTGGTTTAGGTTTTGGAATAGATAGACTTATGATGATTATATTTAATCAACCTTCAATTAGAGATGTAGTACTATTTCCTCAAATGAAGGATAAAAAATAATATATAAATACTTATAAATT
>JAZNIS010000028.1:0-12237 GCA_045577635.1 Clostridia bacterium | reverse complement strand
GTTTGAATAATGCGCAAAATTCAAACTCTAGGGGTTAATTAATGATTTTACTTTGGTTGAGTAAAGAATAATTTAATAGTTTTTTTTACTAATATGCTAGAAATATCGCTATTTTTTGCTTTATACTGCTGGCATAGTTTTTTTATCGTCTTTTTAAGCCAATTAAAACAAATTAATCCAAAATTCTTACTGAAATTATGATATTGTTTTTAACATTAACCCCGTTAATTGCAAACATAATTAAAGTAACGATGGTACTTGCAAAAATTTTAAGGAGTAATTATGCTTAATACAGAGAACATTAAAAAGTTCAAATATGGTAACACAACTCGTTATACATTCGGTAATGCTAGGGAAATTATCGATTTACCATATTTACTTGAAATCCAAAAAGATTCCTATAATCGCTTTATTTCACAAGGAATTGGTGAAGCTTTAGAGGAATTTTCTCCTATTACCGATTATAGCGGTAAGGCTGAAGTTTATTTGCTAGATTACACACTAGAACCAGAACCAAAAATTACTATTCCTGAAGCTAAAAGAAAAAGCAGCAACTATTCTGTTGCTTTAAAAGTTAAGGTTAGATTAGTTATTAAAGAAACTGGCGAAGTTATTGAACAAGAAGTATTTTTAGGTGATGTACCTTACATGACCGATGATGGAACTTTCATTTTCAACGGAATTGAAAGGGTAGTTGTAAGCCAATTAGTTCGTAGCCCAAGTGTTTACTATGCTAAAACTATTGATAAAACAGGTAAGGAACTTTATAATTGTACATTAATTCCAACTAGAGGTAGTTGGCTTGAAATGGAACAAAAAGAAAAAGATCCTAACTTTATTCGTGTTTGCTTAGATAAAGGTGGCAAAATTGGTTTAGGTGTTTTCCTAAAATGTTTCGGATTTACTCGTGATCAAATCCTAGATATTTTCGGTAACAACGAAATTATGAGATCAACCCTAGATAAAGATGCTGTTGAAACACAACATGATGCTTTAATTGAATTAAGTAAGAAAACTCGTCCTAGCGAAATTCCAAGTGCAGAAGCAACAAAACAATTCATTTTTAGCCAATTCTTTAGCACTCAATATTATAATTTAGGCAAAGTTGGTAGATTTAAAATTGATAAAAAATTAAATCTTGCAACTCGTGCTTTAGGTTTAACTGCTGCCGAAGATATTAAAACTAAAAAAGAAGTTTTAGTTAAAGCTGGTGAAATTATCACCAAAGAAGCTGCTGACCAATTTAACAGAAACGGCATTAACGAAATTGTTGTTTTAGCCGATGGTAAACCACACAAAATGGTTGGTAACAATCGTGTTAGAGTTTCAGAAATTGTTAAATGCAACGAAGCAGAAGTTGGTATTAGTGAAATGGTTCACTATCCAACATTAATGGAACTTGTTAAGGACCTTAAAACAAAAGAAGAAAAAGTTGAAGCAATTAGAGAAAATGCAAAAGAATTAGTTGGAACAACTTTATTTATGGATGATATGCTTGCTAGTGTTAGTTATTTCCTAGATCTTAATGCTGGCATTGGTTTTATTGATGTAGTTGACCACCTATGCAACCGTAGAGTTAAAGGTGCAGGTGAATTACTTCAAGATAGTTTCAGAAGTGGTATGAACAAATTAGTTAATGCCGTTAAAGAAACTTTACAAAGCCACGATTTAACAGATATCACTCCAAGTCAAGTTGTTAATGCTCGTCCTATTAATCGTGCATTTAAAGATTTCTTGGCAAGTCACCAATTAAGCCAACTTATGGACCAAATGAACCCATTAAGTTCATTAGCTCAAAAAAGAAGATTATCAGCTGTAGGTCCTGGTGGTATTAAAAAAGACCGTGCAACCGACGAAGTTCGTGATATTCACCACAGCCACTATGGTCGTATCTGTGTTATTGAAACACCAGAAGGTGGAAACATTGGTCTTATTAACTCACTTGCAACTTATGCAAGAGTAAATGAATATGGTTTTATTGAAACACCTTATCGTGTTATTGATAAAGAAAAGAAAGTTGTAACAAACGAAGTTGTTTACTTAATGGCAGACGAAGACGAAAACTGCTATATTGCACAAGCAATTGAACCATTAAATGAAGATGGTAGTTTTGTAAATGATAATGTTGTTTGTCGTTATTTAGATACAATTTTAGAAGTATCAAAAGATCAAGTTGATTATATGGATGTAAGCCCTAAACAATTAGTTTCTGTGCCAACAGCATGTATTCCATTCCTTGGAAACGACGATACTGCTCGTGCACTTATGGGTTCAAACATGCAACGACAAGCAGTTCCACTAATTACAACTGAAACAGCAATGATTGGTACAGGTCTAGAACACAAAGTTGCTTTAGATAATGGTGCAATTATTGTTGCTAAAAATGCAGGAACAGTTATTAGTTCTGATGCAACTCATATTGAAATTATGGCTGAAAATGGCTTAATTGATAAATATGATTTAATTAAATTCACAAAAACCAACCAAGAAAGTTGTGTAAACCAAAAACCTATTGTTAAAACTGGTCAAAAGGTTAAAAAAGGCGAAACAATTGCCGATGGTTATAGTTCTAAAAATGGTGAACTTGCTCTTGGTAAAAATATGTTAATTGCCTTTATGAACTGGGAAGGTTACAACTACGAAGATGCTATCTTACTTTCTGAAAGATTAGTAAAAGAAGATGTTTACACTTCTATTAACTTAAAAGAATGTGAAGTTAAAGCTAGAAGCACAAAATTAGGTGACGAAGAAATTACAAGAGATATTCCAAACCTTGGTGAAGAAGCTTTAAAAGACCTTGACGAAAACGGTATTATTCGTGTTGGTGCTGAAGTTAAACCTGGCGATATTTTAGTTGGTAAAGTAACTCCAAAGGGTGAAACCGAACCAACCCCAGAAGAAAGATTATTAAGAGCTATCTTTGGTGAAAAAGCTAGAGATGTTAAAGACACTTCTTTAAGAGTTTCTCATGGTATTAGCGGTGTAGTTGTTGATGTACAAGTATTCAGCCGTAAAAACAAAGACGACCTTGAAACAGGTGTTAATATGATGGTTAGAGTAACCATTGCTCAAAAAAGAAAAATTAGTGTTGGTGACAAAATGGCTGGTCGTCACGGAAACAAAGGTATTGTATCTCGTATTTTACCTGTTGAAGATATGCCATTTATGGCTAATGGCCAACCTATTGATATCGTATTAAACCCTCTTGGTATTCCTTCTCGTATGAATGTAGGACAAGTACTAGAAGTTCATTTAGGTTTAGTTGCTAAATATTTAGGTATTAATATTGCAACTCCTGCATTTGATGGTGTTAAGGAAAGCGACATTCGTGAATTATTAAAACAAAATAATTTCCCTGAAAATGGTAAAATTCAACTTTATGATGGCCGTACAGGTGAACCATTTGAAAATCCTGTTACCGTAGGTTATATGTACTACATTAAACTAGAACACATGGTTAACGATAAAATGCATGCTCGTTCAACAGGTCCTTATGCTTATGTTACACAACAACCATTAGGTGGTAAGGCAATGTTCGGTGGACAAAGATTTGGTGAAATGGAAGTATGGGCATTAGAAGCTTATGGTGCAAGTAAATTACTTCAAGAAATGTTAACTGTTAAATCAGACGATGTTGAAGGCCGTTACAACACTTATAAAGCAATTGTTGAAGGAACACCACTTCCAGAACCTTCAGTTCCAGAATCATTCAAAGTTTTAATTAAAGAACTTCAAGGTTTATGTTTAGATGTAAGATTACTTACTGATAACGATAAAGAATTTAAACTATCTGACTTAAATGCTGATAGCACAGAATCATTTAGCGAAGTAACAAAACCTCGTGAAGAACAAAAAGAACTTGAACTTGAATTTGATGGAAACAATGAAACAACCGCTGATTTAGATTTAGAAGAAGATTTTGATAGTATTTTTGATGAATCTGCTTTGTTTGATGATTATAGCGATGATGACGAAGAATAGGAGTAGAAAATATGTTTGAATTAAACAATTTAGCCTCAATTAAAATTGGTGTCGCTTCTCCAGAAAAAATCCGTGAATGGAGTTATGGTGAAGTAACAAAATCAGAAACTATTAACTATCGTACACATAAACCTGAAATGGGTGGACTTTTATGCGAACGTATTTTCGGACCTAAAAAGAATTGGGAATGTCATTGCGGAAAATATAAAAGAATCCGTCATAAAGGTGTTATTTGTGATAAATGTGGTGTTGAAGTTACAAAAAGTACCGTTCGTCGTGAAAGAATGGGACATATTCAACTTGCAACACCCGTTGCTCACATTTGGTACATGAGAAGTATTCCAAGCCGTATTGGTACACTTCTTAACTTAAACACAAAACAATTAGAAAAAGTTGTTTACTATGTTTCTTATATTGTTATTGACCCAGGTAAAACCAACTTCACAAAATATCAATTAATTTCAGATATTGAATATCGTGATGCTATGGATCAATTCGGTTACGACTGTTGCCGTGTTGGTATGGGTGGCGAAGCAATTAGAGAATTACTTGCTGAAATTGACCTAGAAAAAGAACATAAAGAACTTTCAAAAGCAAGTGTTAATGCAAAAGGTCAAAAGAAATTAAAAATTAACAAAAGATTAGAAATTATTGATTCACTTTTAAAAAGTGGTAACCGTCCTGAATGGTTAGTGCTTGAAGTGTTACCAGTAATCCCACCAGATTTAAGACCAATGATTCAATTAGATGGTGGAAGATTTGCTACTAGTGATATTAACGATTTATATCGTCGTATTATTAACCGTAACAATCGTTTGAAAAAGTTTATGAGTATTGGTGCTCCTGAAGTTATTATTCGTAACGAAAAAAGAATGCTTCAAGAAGCTGTTGATGCTTTAATTGAAAATGGTAAAAGTGGTAAAGCTGTTGCTGGACCAAAACAAAGAGAATTAAAATCACTTACTCAAAGCTTAAAAGGTAAACAAGGTAGATTTAGACAAAACTTACTAGGTAAAAGGGTTGACTATTCTGGTCGTTCTGTTATCGTTGTAGGTCCAGAATTAAAAATGTATCAATGTGGTTTACCAAAAGAAATGGCTCTTGAATTATTCAAACCATTTATTATGCATAAATTAGTTGAAAGAAATTTATCTTTAAACTTTAAATCTGCAAAAAGATTAATTGAAAAACAAAAACCAGTTGTTTGGGATATTCTAGAAGAAGTTATTAAGGATCACCCAGTTATGTTAAACCGTGCTCCATCTCTTCACCGTTTATCAATCCAAGCATTTGAACCTGTTTTAATTGAAGGTAGAGCAATCAGATTACACCCACTTGTTTGTGGTGGTTTTAATGCTGACTTTGACGGTGACCAAATGTCTGTCCATGTTCCACTTTCACCAGAAGCTATTGCTGAAGCTCGTATTTTAATGTTAAGTTCTAACAATGTACTAAAACCTGCAACAGGTGACCCAATTTGTACACCTACACAAGATATGGTTTTAGGTTCTTACTTCTTAACCATTGAAAAACCAAATGCAAAAGGCGAAGGTAAAAGCTTTATTTCTGAAGATGAAGCAATTATGGCTTATCAAAATGGTATTGTTGATATCCAAGCTCCAATTTATGTTCGTAGAACAAGCGAATTTGAAGGACAACCTTATACTTCAAGAGTAAAAACAACAGTTGGTAAAATTATTTTCAACCGTGGTATTCCTCAATATATCGGTTTTGTTGACAGAACTAAAAAAGAAACTTGCAACAATTACGAAATTGATTTTGTAGTTGGTAAAAAAGGCCTAGATCAAATCATTCAAAAATGTTTTGATTCACTAGGAACAACCGAAACCGTTAAAATGCTTGATAATGTTAAAGGTATTGGTTACAAATATTCAACTATTGGTGCTATTACAATTAATGTGTTTGATATGGAAATTCCAACAGAGAAAAATGAATTAGTTGCCGAAGTTGAACAAAAAGTTGCTGAAAATAATAAATTCTTCAAAAGAGGATTTATTACTGAAGATGAAAAACTTGAAAAGAATATTAAACTATGGAAAGATGCTACAAAACAACTAGAAGGCATTGTTCTTAACAAAATGGATATGTTAAACCCTGTTAGAATGATGGCTAACTCTGGTGCTCGTGGTAATGCTGGACAAGTGCTACAATTATGTGGTATGAGGGGTATTATGGCAAACACCTCTGGTCGTAAAGTAGATATTCCTGTTAAATCAAACTTCCGTTTAGGTTTAAGTCCTATTGAATACTTCTTAAGTAGCCGTGGTGGTCGTAAAGGTCTTGCCGATAAAGTATTAAAAACAGCTGACTCTGGTTACTTAACCCGTAGATTAGTTTGTGTTGCACAAGATGTTGTTGTAGTTGAAGATGACTGTTTTGAAACTAATAACGAAAAAGTTAAAGGTTTAGAAGTTAGAGCAATTACTAAAGACGGAACTCCTGTTTGCAGTTTAAAACAAAGAATTGTTGGTAGATTTGCAGCAGTTGATGTTATTAACCCTAAAACTAAAAAGGTTATTATTCCTGCAAACACAATGATTAGTTCTGCTCAAGCTGACGAAGTTGAAGCTTGTGGTATTGAAAGTGTTAATATTCGTACAGTACTTACATGTCGTTCTAAACATGGTGTATGTGCAAAATGTTATGGTAAAAATATGAGTAACAATAACATTATTCCTATTGGTGAAGCAGTTGGTATTATTGCTGCTCAATCAATTGGTGAACCAGGTACACAGTTAACCATGAGAACATTCCACACCGGTGGTGTTGCGAATGCTGCCGATATTACACAAGGTTTACCAAGGGTTGCAGAATTATTTGAAGCTCGTAAACCAAAGGGTGTTGCAACAGTTGCCGAAGTTGCTGGTAAAGTTGTTGTTAAAGAAGTTCAATCTGCTGGTAAAGATGGTGGTAAATACTATGAAGTATTTGTTAAAAATCCTGAAGGCGATGGACACTATATTATTCCATTTGGTGTAGTATTAAAAGTTAAAAATGGCGACCAAGTTGAAGCTGGTACAGTTTTAACAGAAGGTTCAATTTATCCTAAAGATTTCTTAAGAACTCGTGGTGTTAGAGATGTTCAAGAATACATTCTTTCAGAAATTCTTGCTACTTACTCATCACAAGGTGTTAAAATCAACACAAAACATGTTGAGATTATCATTAGACAAATGTTAAGAAATGTTAAAATTGAAGAAGTTGGTGATACTAACTTACTTGCTGGTGATATTGTTGATGTATTTAAATACGAAGAAGAAAACGAAAGAGTAATGGCAGAAGGTGGAGTTCCAGCAACTGCTAAACGATTAGTTCAAGGTATTACAAAAGCTGCTTTAAGTTGCGAAAGCTTCTTAAGTGCTGCTTCATTCCAAGAAACTTCAAAAGTGTTAACTGATGCTTCTATGAAGGGTAAAGTTGACCGTCTTCGTGGTTTAGGTGAAAACTTAATGATTGGTAAATTAATTCCTGCTGGTACCGGACATAAAATGTTCCAAAATGCAGAACCAATTGATCCAAACGAAAGCAAAGAAGAAGAAACAGCTGTTGATGAAAGTGTTGCAAAATACTTTGAAGATGCAGAAATTCTTTAATTAAATTATAAAAAGTCCCTAAAATTTAGGGGCTTTTTTGTTTTAAAAAATTTAGCTGTTTTTGTTAAATTGGGTATTGACTAAATGGTACTTAACTGCTATAATTTAATCGTAATGAAAAGGGAAATAGTTTTTTAAAAATTTTACAATTAAAGGAAGGAAAACTATGGCAAAATTAGTAAATGATATGGGTAATTATAAAGTTCTTCAAGCTCTTTATGAACAAAATCCAGAAATGGACCCTCAAAATCAATCTAAACAAACACAAAATATTGCAACAGTTGGTTTGCAAGATTTTAAAACCAGAAAAGCACAATATGAACAAAGTAAAGCTGCCGTTTTACAAAGTAAACAACCAGGTGGCATGGTTAAACAATAAAAATATATAAAAATTAAAAGAAGCAAAGTTTTTGCTTCTTTTTTTGTTTTGTGTTATAATTGCGATGTGGAGTTATATTTACCTAATAATTAAGGAGATTTTATAATGGCAGATTTAATTAAAGATATGGATGTTTATTTAAAAGGAAAAGGACTTCCAACAAGTGAATTAGGTTTTGAAACAGCCGATGGTATGTCTTCATTTACATTTGATTCCGAAACAAATAGAGTAAAACAAGAATTTAGTAGTGATTCAGCTAAAAAAAGAGCTGAACTTTTATATAACGATTTTAAATCAAGGGCAGCTAAATTAGAAAAATCTAATCCAGAAGCAGTTAATACGGCGGCTAACGGCAGGGGGCTTTCATTCTAAATAGCATTTTAAAATCTAAATTTATATATTAAAATTAAAAATGTTGCTAAAATGCTAGATTTTTAGCGATTTATTCCACAAAAAACACTTTACAATTATTTTACAAAAAATTTTGTATGTGATAAACTTATAAAGTAGAAAGAATTTTGGAGATTGTATGAAGAAGTTTGTTTATCCTGCAGTTTTATTCTTTGATGAAACAGAAAATCAATATACAATTGCTATGTTTGATATTGAGGTTTTTGCAGAAGGTAAAACAGTTGAAGAAGCAGTTAATACTGCACAAGATTATTTAAATAAATATTTAGAGTGTGCTTTTTCTTACGATGTAGAAATTCCGGAAGCAACACCTTTTGAGCAAATGATAGATATGTACCCTAAAAATTTAGTTGTTTTAGTAGAAAGCAAACTAGATGATAAAAATAGGGCAGTGTAATGATTAAATTTAGTGCTTTTTTAAGCACTATTTTTTTGTATTTTTTTATTGACTTTTTATAACTTTAATGTTAATATAATTATCGTATTATAGTATGCTTAAAAAAGTGGTCTTTTTTTACCGTCTAAATTAAGTAAAATGGCACTTTATTAAGCGGCAAAACATTATTTTTGGTGTGAAAAATTAAGGTTTTGCTAGTTGCCGTATAATATACTCAAACATTTTGGAGTATCTAACAAAGTGTTTAAAGTGCTAGGCAACAACCCGTTATTAGGTATGCTTTGGGTTGAAAGCAATTACCTAAAAAATGTTATTACTTCTTTAAGGAGGAAAAGTAATGCCTACTATTAATCAATTAGTAAAGCAAGGTAGAAAAAGTCAAGTAACCAAATCTACTGTTCCTGCATTAGACCAAAATCCTCAAAAAAGAGGTGTTTGTTTATCAGTTACAACAACAACACCTAAAAAACCTAACTCAGCTCTTCGTAAAATTTGCCGTGTTAGATTAAGCAATGGTCAAGAAGGTACAGTTTATATTCCTGGTGAAGGACACAACTTGCAAGAACACAGTGTAGTATTAATTCGCGGTGGTCGTGTTAGAGATTTACCTGGTGTACGTTATCATGTTATCCGTGGCACACTTGATGCTTCAGGAGTTGCTAAACGTAAACAAGGTCGTAGCAAATATGGCGCTAAAAAAGCTAAATAGTAATTAATCAAAATTTTATATAAAAACATACAAGGAGGACATTTCAATGCCAAGAAGAGGCGGTGCACCTAAAAGAGATGTTTTACCAGATCCTCGTTATAACAATGTTGTTATCACAAAACTTGTTAACCAAGTTATGTTAGATGGTAAAAAATCTGTTGCACAAAATGTTGTTTATGGTGCTTTTGATATTATCCAAGAAAAAACTGGTTCAGAAGCAAACGAATATTT
Source organism: Clostridia bacterium (assembly GCA_045577635.1). Classification (GTDB taxonomy): domain Bacteria; phylum Bacillota; class Clostridia; order Christensenellales; family UBA1242; genus UBA6345. The sequence continues at coordinate 2,515 of JAZNIS010000028.1, read as the reverse complement.
TATGCAAGCATTAGAAAATTTAAAACCTGTTTTGGAAACTAAAGCAAGAAGAGTTGGTGGTTCAAACTATCAAGTTCCTATTGAAGTTAGTCCAGAAAGAAGACAAACTCTTGCAATCCGTTGGTTAGTAACCTATGCAAGAAAAAGAAATGAAAGAACAATGAAAGAAAAACTTGCCGCAGAAATTATGGATGCTTATAATAATGCTGGTGGGGCATATAAAAAGAAAGACGATGTGCATAGAATGGCAGAAAGTAACAAAGCTTTCGCACACTATCGTTGGTAAGATTAAGGGAGAAAAGATATTATGCCTAGACAAACTCCAATTGAAAAATACAGAAATGTTGGTATCATGGCTCACATTGATGCTGGTAAAACAACCACATCAGAAAGAATTTTATATTTCTCTGGTAAAACCCACAAAATTGGTGAAGTACACGATGGTGCTGCAACAATGGACTGGATGGCTCAAGAACAAGAAAGAGGAATTACAATTACCAGTGCTGCTACAACAACTTTCTGGAAAAATCACCAAATTAACATTATTGACACTCCTGGACACGTTGACTTCACAATTGAAGTTGAAAGAAGCTTAAAGGTATTAGACGGTTCCGTTGCAGTATTCTCTGCTCGTGAAGGTGTTCAACCACAAAGTGAAAAAGTTTGGAGACAAGCTGATAAATATCGTGTTCCAAGAATGATTTTCGTTAATAAAATGGACAGACCTGATTCTAACTTCTTCAATGTTGTTGAAAAAGTTAAAACTCGTCTTGGTTCAAATGCAGTTCCTATTCAAATTCCTATTGGTGCTGCTGAAACATTCCAAGGAATTATTGACTTAGTAGAAAACAAAGCATATTTCTACAAAAATGATTTAGGTACAGATATTGAAGTTACCGATATCCCTGCCGAATATCAAGCTCAAGCAGCTAAATATCGTAGCGAACTTGTTGAAATCGCTGCTGAACAAGATGATGCATTACTTGAAAAATTCTTCTCTGGTGAAGAACTTTCAATTGCAGATATCAAAAAAGGTATCAGAATTGGTACAATTAACATGAACATTTTCCCAGCTTGCTGTGGTACAGCTTTAGGAAACAAAGGTATTCAAAAATTATTAGATGCAATTGTTGACTATATGCCTGCTCCTACAGATATTGCTGCTATTAAAGGAACAAATCCTAAAACTCAAGAAGAAGAAGTTCGTGAAAGTAATGACGATGCTCCATTTGCTGGTTTAGCATTCAAAATTATGTCAGATCCATTTGTTGGAAAACTTACATTCTTCCGTGTTTATAGTGGTAAAATTACTGCTGGTAGTTATGTTTACAACACAAACAAAGATAAAAAAGAAAGAGTTGGTCGTTTAATTAGAATGCACTCTAATAACCGTACCGAAATTGAAGAAGCTTATGCTGGTGACATTGTTGCTATTGTTGGCTTAAAAGATACAACAACAGGTGAAACTCTTTGCGATCCAAGCAAACCTATTACTCTTGAAAGTATGGAATTCCCAGATCCAGTTATTCGTGTTGCTATTGAACCTAAAGACAAAGCAAGCCAAGAAAAAATGATTCTTGCACTTATTAAACTAGCTGAAGAAGATCCATCATTCAAAACCTATACCGATCAAGAAACTGGTCAAACAATTATTGCAGGTATGGGTGAATTACACTTAGAAATTATTGTTGACCGTCTGCTTCGTGAATTTAAAGTTCAAGCTAATGTTGGTGCTCCACAAGTTGCTTACCGTGAAACAATCCGTAAAGCAATTGAAGCTGAAGGTAAATATATTAAACAATCTGGTGGTAAAGGACAATATGGTCACTGCCGTATTAAACTTGAACCACAAGAACCTGGTAAAGGTTATGAATTTGTTAATAACATTGTTGGTGGTGTTATTCCTAAAGAATACATTGAACCTATTAACAATGGTATTAAAGAAGCAAGTCAAACAGGTGTACTTGCTGGTTATGAAACCGTTGACTTCAAAGTAACATTGTATGATGGTTCTTATCACGATGTTGACTCTTCAGAAATGGCATTCAAAATTGCTGGTTCTATGGCATTTAAAGAAGGTGCTAGAAAAGCAGATCCAGTTTTACTTGAACCAATTATGAAGGTTGAAGTTGAAATGCCTGACGAATATCTAGGCGATGTAATGGGTAACATTAACCGTCGTCGTGGTATGGTTACAGGTACCGATATGGTAAACGGGTTACAAGTTATCAATGCCCAAATTCCTCTAGGTGAAATGTTCGGTTATGCAACAGACCTAAGAAGTTTAACACAAGGCAGAGGTACTTATAATATGGAATTCTCTCACTATGCAGAAGTTCCAAGAAATATCTCCGATAAAATTATCGGCGATAGACAAAAAGCCTAATTATTTAAAAATTTAATTGTAGGAGGAAAATAAATAATGGCTAAAGCTAAATATGAAAGAACAAAACCACACGTTAACGTTGGTACAATCGGTCACGTTGACCACGGTAAAACTACCTTAACTGCTGCA
>JAZNIS010000027.1:0-2007 GCA_045577635.1 Clostridia bacterium | reverse complement strand
TGTGGTGTTGGTGTTTTGCCTACATTGTTTTAACTGTGTTTGGTTATTTTTTGTTTTGCAAATTTTGTTGTTTATTTTTGCTCATTATTTTTTTACAGGAATATTTATTCCTACTTGTTTTTTAAATTTTTAAAAAATGGCTTTTTAATGTGGTTGTGTTTTATTTTTTATTTTTTTGATTTTATTTTTTTATATTTTGTCAATAATTTTTTCCTAAAATATTTGTATATTTTTGCTGAAATTTGCTGTTGTTCTTTCTTGACTATATTATTGATTTTTTATATACTATTTTTAGGCAATTATATTATTATAATAATATTAAAAATATTTTTTGCTATTTTACATTAATTTGTGCAAACTAATTCAAATAATATTTATTGCAAAATTGTTGTTAATTTGAATTGTAATTCACAAGTTAAAATTTATTGTTGAAAAGGAAAATTTACTAATGCGAAACAAGAGACCAAATTTCAGAGTAAAACATCCATATCAAAATTTAATTAATAGTATCTTAATGGGATTGGTACTGCTTTTAAGTAGTGTTCTTTCCGTTTTTTTAATTAACAGCACAAAACCTGATGTTGTTAATTTTGTTGATGCTTACGGTGGTAATGGTTCGGAAGAATCTCCATACCTAATTTACAACCGTGATGACCTAGCAAATGTTAAGTTCTATTCAGCAAGGTCTAGGTTGGCAGGTAGGTCAACAAATCAAAGATACTTCAAGCTTATGGCTGATATTGATGCAACACAACTTTACGATGTTGTTGAGTATGAATTTGATGGTGTTTTTGATGGTAACGATAAAGAATTAACCACAAATATGAACTTGTTCAATGTTGTGTTGCCTGATTCAACAATTAAAAATCTATCAATTAATGTTGCACCTACTTTAGATGTTAATAAATCTGGTTCAACAATTAACAAAGTTTTAGCTGAAAATAGTAAACTTTTAAATTCAACAATTGATTTAACAAAAAATGCTGATTTTCAAGAATCTATTCAAGACAACTTAAACAATAAAAATAAAATGCAAGAACATCGTAACGGTGTTAAAGCTCAAATTATTACTGATATGAGAAGTGAGATTTCTTCAAGAATAAACGATTTAACAGGTGTTAATGTTGAAGTTGTTAAGGTTGCAAATAACGGCACAATTTCTCAAAAATTTACTGCTAAAATTGCTGATGAAGATTTATCTACATATAAAGCTCTTTATGGTCAAACATCAAACGAATCAAACTTTGATGTTGATCAAGCTACTTTAGAAGTTCTATCTTCTTATAATGAAAATTTTATTAATGGATTGTATGCTGAAAATGATCCTTTAAAAGTTGAAGAAACTTCAGATGTGTTTACCGAAGATCAATTAAGATATCTTTCCGAAATGTCAGATACAATTAATGAATATGATGCAATTACATATGAATCATTTGATAAAACAATTCCAATTATTGCTCACATAAATACCGGTTTAATTGAAGATATCTCAATTATTGGTGGTGGTGAAACTTCAGATGAAACCTTTGCTGAATTAACCGAAGCAAGGGGGTATCAATATGGTGCTGTTGTTTCAATGAACATTTCATATGATGAGTATAAAAAAATGTTATCAGCATCAAGCAGTTCAAACATTAACAGAGTTACTGCATACTCATCTTCTAACTCAAGTACAATTCAAAGATTAAATCGTACAACTTCAACTTCTGGTGGTTATAATTCATCTTCAACAGGTTCCTTTGCAAACTATAATAGTGGAACCGTTAAGGAATGTAGAAATACCGGTACAGTAACAGGTGGTTCTACATATGCGGGTGGTATTGTTGGTTATAATGCTGGCTCAGTATTAAACTGTTTAAATTCTGGTGTGGTTTATGCTTATTCAGTAACATCTAATAGTGGTGCTGGATATCATGCTGCGGGTATTGTTTGTTATAACACAAGCACAACAAAATATTGCTTAAATCTTGCGAATGTATATGCTTCAGCTGGTCAGGGTGGTTCTTA